>NZ_JBMKHJ010000005.1:0-255769 GCF_049237265.1 Enterobacter cloacae complex sp. IR5384
CTCGCATCCCAGGGCATAAGCGACTCCATAAACGGGTTCTTATGCCTTAGTTGTAAGTGTCTACCATGTCCCCGAACAAGTGTTCACTATGTCCCCGGACCGTACAAGGGAGAGGGTTGGGGTGAGGGGGAACATATGGCTGTAGAGGTCATTCCGTTCACTTTATGTTCCTTGCTACTCTGTAACGGCATGACTTGTGAACGTGCCAGGGCGGCTCAGTCGCCACCACCCTGGCGACCCGGGCTCCCGGCGGAAAATCGCCGCTCCGCGGTGCCTTCGGCTTATTCCTTCCGGCTTATCGGGGACGGGCGGATGTAACGTCCCTGTAAAGCCGCCCTCTCGGCGCATCCATGCGCCTCGCCCCGGCCTGCAGGAAACGCCTCAGCGATTTACAGCCGGACCAGGGCGTCGCTATAAGTCATTCATTTTCCTGAAGCAACATTCATCGCTTTCGGTAAAAAAATTACTGGGGATCCCTCAGCCCACAGGGAGAGGGCGAAAACACGCTGCTTTACCTAAGATGCAGCGATGAAAAGATCCCGCAGCTGATGCAGCTGGTCGCGAATTTGCGCTGCCTCTTCGAACTCCAGGTTCTGGGCATGCTGCATCATCTGCGCTTCCAGCTCGTGGATTTTCTGCTGCAGCGCTTTCGGCGTCAGCGCGACGGTATCTTCCTCCACCAAGGAACGCGCCTTGCCGCGTCCTTTCGCTTTGGTCTTCGCAATGTTCTGACCCAGGGCCAGAATATCCACCACCTTCTTGTTCAGACCCTGCGGCGTAATGCCATGCTCTTCGTTGTAGCGCTGCTGTTTCTCGCGACGGCGTTCCGTTTCGCCAATCGCTTTCGCCATCGACGGGGTGATTTTATCGCCGTAGAGAATCGCTTTACCGTTGACGTTACGCGCGGCGCGGCCAATGGTCTGGATCAGCGAGCGCTCAGAACGCAGGAAGCCCTCTTTGTCAGCATCGAGGATTGCCACCAGCGAGACTTCCGGCATATCCAGACCCTCTCGCAACAGGTTGATCCCCACCAGCACGTCAAACTCGCCCAGACGCAGGTCGCGGATAATTTCCATACGCTCCACGGTATCGATATCCGAGTGCAGATAACGCACCTTCTCGCCGTGTTCTTCCAGATATTCGGTCAGGTCTTCTGCCATACGTTTGGTCAACGTGGTGACCAGCACGCGCTCGTTGATTGCCGAACGGGCGCGGATCTCGGAGAGCAGATCGTCCACCTGCGTCGCAACCGGACGGACTTCGATCACCGGATCCAGCAGCCCTGTCGGACGAACCACCTGGTCAACCACCTCATCGCCCGATTTCTCCAGCTCGTAGTTGCCCGGCGTCGCCGAAACGTAAATGGTTTGCGGTGCCAGCGCTTCAAACTCTTCAAACTTCATCGGACGGTTGTCCAGCGCCGACGGCAGACGGAAGCCGTACTCAACCAGCGTCTCTTTACGCGCGCGGTCACCGCGATACATCCCGCCGATCTGCGGGATCGTGACGTGGGATTCGTCGATCACCAGTAACCCGTCCGCCGGAAGGTAGTCAAACAACGTCGGCGGCGGCTCGCCCGGCCCACGACCGGAGAGGAAACGGGAGTAGTTTTCGATGCCGGAGCAGTAGCCCAGCTCGTTCATCATCTCCAGATCGAACTGGGTACGCTGGCTCAGGCGTTGCTCTTCCAGCAGTTTATTGTTCGCCAGCAGCACCTTACGGCGTTCCGCCAGCTCCTCTTTGATCTCTTCCATCGCCTGCACAATACGCTCGCGTGGCGTTACGTAGTGCGTTTTCGGGTAGATGGTGTAACGCTGAATAACGGACTCGACGTGGCCGGTGAGCGGGTCGAACAGCGACAGGCGTTCCACCTCTTCGTCAAACAGCTCAACGCGCAGGGCAATGTCGTCCGATTCCGCCGGGAAGATGTCGATAACCTCGCCGCGCACGCGGAACGTACCGCGCTGGAACGCCTGGTCGTTACGGGTGTACTGCAGCTCCGCCAGTCGGCGCAAAATCGCGCGCTGATCGATGATCATCCCCTGCGTCAGGTGCAGCATCATCTTGAGGTAGAGATCCGGGTCGCCCAGACCGTAGATGGCAGACACCGATGCGACCACCACCACATCACGACGCTCCAGCAGCGCCTTCGTCGCCGAGAGACGCATCTGCTCAATGTGTTCGTTCACCGAGGCATCTTTCTCGATGAAAGTGTCAGAGCTCGGCACATAGGCTTCTGGCTGGTAGTAATCGTAATACGAGACGAAATACTCCACGGCATTCTCCGGGAAGAACTCTTTCATCTCGCCATACAGCTGCGCCGCCAGCGTTTTGTTGGGCGCCAGCACCATGGTGGGGCGTTGCAGATCCGCAATGACGTTGGCGATGGTGAAGGTTTTACCCGAACCGGTCACCCCCAGCAGCGTTTGGTGTGCCAGCCCATCTTCCAGCCCCTCTTCAAGACGACGGATCGCCTCAGGCTGGTCGCCAGAAGGACGGAAAGCAGAATTCAGTTTGAACGGTTTACTCATGGGCGACAACCTGGTGATGTAAAAAGCGGCAGGTGAGTAATTTTACTCGTTGTGGCCAGGAATGCCAGTAAAAAACACTGGATGTAAAACCAGTAGCGTGTCACGATATTTAGCATAGCACCCGAAGGATTAGCGTATTCCCGGTCAAAATTTCGACTGAGACGACATAAAACACCAGCCCTACCCGGTTATCCCCAGAACATTTTCATTTTTAACATTTGTCAAGCCAGGTAATGGTAGTTTTATGGTAACCGGTGACACTTTTATGACGGCAATTGATTTTATCTAACCAGTTAAATCTTAAAGGATATTTTCCAGAGCCGCGTTTCGCGTCAATTTGGGCGTAACCCGCGTCTTCTCTCGCTTATCGCGTGTTTTCTAACTCTAATGCACATGGTTATCCACAGGAATAGTGGATAACTGCGTCCAGCCCATACAGACTGCCGCTCAGCAAATTCCCGGTTTTTCCCACGAGGCGGTGACAAAAAATTTTTATCGCTAATTTTTGCCAATCAACCGTTGCGTTATTCATAACCAATCAATGAGATCTTGCTCACAATTCAGCCATTTCAGTCCCTGCACCACCGCTAACAGTTCTGGCACTGAGACAGTGCAATCCGCTTATCGATCGGTCGTTTTGCGACGGCATTATCCTAAAAAAGCCTCTTTTTTAATCAGTTCAACGGTTCTGGCAGGAGATTTGCAGATTCATTAACGAGCCTCACCCACATACATTTTTAAGGAGAGAAAGATGTTGAGTCTGCGTGCAGTCAATCAGTTTTACGGAAACCAACATACGCTATGGAATGTCGATTTGGATTTACCGCAGGGCTTATGCACAGGGGTGATTGGCCTGCCCGGCATGGGAAAAACCACCCTCATCAACTGCATCACCGGCGCGTTACCGGTGCAGAGCGGAACCATCGTCTGGCACGAAGCCGGTGCCCCGCCCTGTGATTTACTGCGTCAGGCACCGGATCAACGCGCGCTGCCGGGGATTGGCTACGTGCCACAGGACCGACGGATTTTTTCGCAACTGACTATTGAGGAAAACTTGCACATCGCCATGCGGGCGACAGGGGCAACGGACACGCGTGCAAAAAGCGATGTCTATGACCTGTTCCCGCAGCTGTGGGCGCTGCGACAAATTCGGGCGAACGGGCTCTCCCCGGACGATCAGTATCAGCTGGCGCTGGCTAACGCGCTGGTCAACCGACCGCGGGTATTGATTCTGGATGAGCCGCTGCAGGGCGCAGGGTACAGCTTTGCTCAGAAGCTGGGCCATCTGCTGGCGAGGCTTAATCGTGAGCTGGGGATGACGGTGTTATTAGCCGAGCAGCAACTGTCGTTTATCCGCCGGGTAGTGGATCGCTTCTGTATGCTGTATCGCGGGCGTAACGTGGCCCAGGGCCACGTTACCGAGCTGGATGACGAGCTTATTGCCCACTGGATGTCGCGGGAAGCAAGGCACTGAGGTCGAGGTAATGTCCGGTGTCGGCGTGCTCAGCACCGTCCGCAAGCCATGGGATCTCCCCAAGGAACGGCGCGGGAAGCACTCGCCTGAGCGTGGCCAGATACTCCTGGTGACGCTTACCGGGTGCGACCACGTCGTTGGCTATCCAGCCCGCCAGACGCAGCCCGGCCTGCTGAACGGCCTGTGCCGTTAACATGGCGTGGTTGATACAGCCGAGCTTCACCCCGACCACGAGGATCACCGGAAGCTGCTCACGCTGGACCCAGTCCGCAAACGTCAGTTCGTCCGACAGCGGCGTAAACCACCCCCCTGCGCCTTCCACCAGCACCCAGTCAGCCTGGCGTTCCAGTGCGCGCAGGCCGTCCGAGAGCACGGAAAACGCGATGGGGCGACCTTCGTCGGCGCTGATAATGTGCGGCGACGTCGGCTCGGCAAAGGTATAAGGATTCACCGCCGCATAGTCCAGCGGCAGCGTGCTGTTACGCTGCAGCGCCAGCGCGTCGGTGTTGCGTAACCCCTGTGCCGTCATCTCACTTCCGGAGGCGACGGGCTTGTACCCGGCGGTGGTTTTGCCCTGCAGACGAGCCGCCTGCAACAGCGCGGAACTGGCCACCGTTTTACCCACTTCGGTATCCGTTCCGGTGACAAAATAACGTTCAGTCACGTTCGATAATCCCATGAAAGAGTTGATAAGAGAGCGGGAAAGTGCCCCGCCGCTGCGGCCAGGCCAGCTCCAGGCGCTGCAATTGCCCGCGCGTGAGCGGTTTTCTCTCGCGCCCGGCATGCAGATGCGTAGCGCCAATGCCCTTCAGCGAGCGCATGGCGCTGAACGCATCGCTAAAGTTCAGCGTGATGGTCTGCACCTGGCTTTGATAGCGCCAGCCCGTCAGCGCGTCCGTCACCTGGTCATACGCTAAAAAGCGGTTGGCGTGCGGCTGTTCGTCTACCGCTTTCCATGCCTGATTCAGCTCGGGCAGCGAGCTTTCCAGCAGGGTGGTAAAGGCCACCTTTCCGCCCGGACGCGCCACGCGATACAGCTCGTTTAACGCCTGCGAAAGGCTACTGCACCACTGTACCGCCAGGTGACTCCACACCAGATCGAACTGCGCATCCGGCAGCGGAAGCGACTCAATATCGCCAGTCAGATAGCGGTCAGCCGCCTGTTGCTGTCGCGCCTCGTCCAGCATCTGCTCAGAGAGATCGAGTGCGGTGACGTGGCTTCCGGCGTCGCGCCAGTAGCGGCTGTTACCGCCGGGGCCGCATCCGGCATCCAGTACGTACCGGAAACGACGCGCACCGAGTAGCTCAAGCAGCCCCTGAGCGCTCTGACGCTGAAGCTCATCATGCTGCGAATAACTGCGTGCAGCCCGGCCAAACGCCGCCGCAATGGCCTGTTTATTGACTGGCGACATGGAGAGCCTCCAGCAGCGCATCGATATCTTCCGCTTTGTGTGCCGCCGTCAGCGTCAAACGCAGACGCGCCGTACCCGGCGGCACGGTGGGCGGACGGATGGCCGTGACCCACATTCCCCGTTCGCGCAGCGTCTGTGCCAGCGCGAGCGCACGGTTGTTTTCCCCCACGATAACGGGCTGGATGGCGCTCTGCGAATCGGTGCTTTGGAAAGGAAGCCGATCCAGACCCTGACGGAAACGCTGAATATGTTCTGCCAGACGCGCGCGCCGTTCAGCCCCCTCTTCACCGCGGATCACCTCCAGCGAGGCAGAGAGCGCCACCGCCTGCGCAGGCGGCATACTGGTGCTGTAAATCAGATGTCGGGCGAACTGCAGCAGATAATCGGCGACGGACTCGCTGCACAGCACGGCGGCCCCGCTCACGCCAACGCCTTTGCCAAAGGTGACGATCAGCAGTTCCGGCTTCACGCCCTGCTGACTGGCGCTACCGCGACCGTCCTCACCCATCACGCCAATACCGTGGGCATCATCCACCAGCAGCCAGGCGTTTTGCTGTTTCGCAACGTCAGACAGCGCAAGAAGCGGCGCGCTGTCGCCATCCATGCTAAACACCCCTTCCGTCACCACCAGCTGTTGTCCGGCACAGGGTTTATCCAGCAGCGTGGCGAGCGAAAGCGCATCGTTGTGGGCAAAGCGCCGCAGCTGTGCCGGGCTGAGACTCGCCGCCTCCAGCAAAGAGGCGTGGCTTAAGCGGTCCGCGGCGATACGATCGTCCTTGCCCATCAGCGCGGCAATCACCGCCTGATTGGCGGCAAAGCCGGAGATGAACAGCAGCGCGCGCGGATAGCCCAGCCAGTCGGCAAGCGTCTCTTCCAGCGCCTGATGCGCTGTCGAATAGCCGCTGACGTGCCCCGACCCCCCGCTGCCCACGCCGTAGTGTTCCGCCCCCTGCTGCCAGGCGCGGACAATCGCCGGATGCTGGCTCAGGCCGAGATAATCATTGCTGGAAAAATTACAGTACTGCCGCCGGGCGTGGGTCAGAAAACGGCCTGCACCGTTTTCCACTACCCTGCGAACGCGAAAAGCATCCCGCGCCCGGCGCTCTTCCAGCGCGGATTGAATACGAGCCTGCCAGGTCATACGGATGCCGCGTTGTAGAACTGTTCGGTATCGGCGTTGAAAATCTGCTGCTCCAGCTGCTGCTGTTGCTCGTTATCTCCCGCCAGCACCTCGGTCTGATGCGGGTTCAGCCCCAGCTTGCGG
The DNA here is from genome assembly GCF_049237265.1 of Enterobacter cloacae complex sp. IR5384. Taxonomy (NCBI): domain Bacteria; kingdom Pseudomonadati; phylum Pseudomonadota; class Gammaproteobacteria; order Enterobacterales; family Enterobacteriaceae; genus Enterobacter; species Enterobacter cloacae complex sp. IR5384. Next base: position 6,682 of record NZ_JBMKHJ010000005.1, read on the forward strand.
AACAGCTGGACGTCTTTGTCCTCTTCCGGGTTCGGCGTGGTCAGCAGCTTGCAGCCGTAGAAGATGGAGTTAGCGCCAGCCATAAAGCACATCGCCTGCGTCTGCTCGTTCATCTGTTCGCGACCGGCAGAAAGGCGGACGTATGAGGTTGGCATCATGATGCGCGCGACCGCGATGGTGCGGATAAAATCAAACGCATCGACATCCTCGTTATCCGCCAGTGGCGTGCCTTTGACCTTCACCAGCATGTTGATTGGCACGCTTTCCGGCGGGGTCGGCAGGTTCGCCAGTTGCAGCAGCAGACCGGCGCGATCTTTCACCGTTTCGCCCAGCCCCACAATCCCGCCCGAGCACACTTTGATGCCCGCTTCGCGCACTTTGTCCAGCGTATCCAGACGCTCCTGATAGGTACGGGTGGTAATGATGTTGCCGTAAAACTCTGGCGAGGTGTCGAGGTTGTGGTTGTAATAATCCAGCCCTGCAGCAGACAGGCGCTGCGCCTGCTCTTCGTTCAGCGTGCCGAGGGTCATACAGGCTTCCAGCCCCATCTCTTTGACCCCTTTTACCATCTGCTCCAGGTACGGCATGTCGCGATCGTGTGGGTTTTTCCATGCCGCCCCCATGCAGAAACGGGTAGAGCCCGCGTTTTTCGCCTTACGCGCGGAGTCGAGCACCTGCTCCACTTCCATCAGACGTTCAGATTCCAGCCCGGTTTTATAGCGCGCGCTCTGCGGGCAATATTTGCAATCTTCCGGGCAGGCACCGGTCTTGATCGACAGCAGCGTACTGACCTGAACATGGCGCGGATCGAAGTGCTGACGATGCACCTGTTGGGCTTCGAACATCAGCTCCAGGAAAGGTTTATTGAATAATTCAGTGACTTGCGACATCGTCCAGCGTGCGTGGTGAGCCATGGGGCTTCTCCAAAGGGTTTTGTTAATTTTCGGTTCGGTTTATACTCGTAAACCTAAAACTTTTCAAAATGGTTTACAAGTCGATTATGACCCAGGACGATCTCGCCTTCGACCAGCAGCATATCTGGCACCCTTACACCTCCATGACCCGCCCGCTTCCGGTCTACCCGGTGGCCTCGGCCCACGGCTGCGAACTGCACCTTGCCAGCGGCGAGCCGCTTGTTGACGGTATGTCATCCTGGTGGGCGGCCATTCACGGGTACAACCACCCGCGTCTGAATGCCGCGATGAAAGCGCAGATTGAGCAGATGTCGCACGTGATGTTTGGCGGCATTACCCATCAACCGGCGGTTGATCTCTGCCGTCGTCTGGTGGCGATGACGCCCGATGCGCTGGAGTGCGTGTTCCTTGCCGACTCCGGCTCGGTAGCGGTGGAAGTGGCGATGAAAATGGCGCTGCAGTACTGGCATGCCAGGGGGGAATCCCGTCAGCGATTCCTGACCTTCCGCAACGGCTACCACGGCGATACCTTTGGCGCGATGTCGGTGTGCGATCCGGATAACTCCATGCACAGCCTGTGGAAGGGGTACCTGCCGGAAAACCTGTTTGCCCCGGCCCCGCAGAGCCGTTTCGACGGCGAGTGGAATGAAATGGACATGGTCGGCTTTGCGCGGCTGATGGCTGCCCACCGCCATGAGATTGCCGCCGTGATCCTTGAACCGATTGTTCAGGGTGCTGGTGGGATGCGCATGTACCATCCCGAGTGGTTAAAACGCATTCGTAAAATGTGTGACCGCGAGGGCATCCTGCTGATTGCCGATGAGATCGCCACCGGATTTGGCCGCACGGGTAAGCTGTTTGCCTGCGAACATGCGGATATCACACCGGATATCCTGTGTCTGGGGAAAGCGCTGACCGGCGGCACCATGACACTCTCAGCCACCCTCACTACCCGCCAGGTGGCCGACACCATCAGCGACGGCGAAGCGGGCTGCTTTATGCATGGCCCGACCTTTATGGGCAATCCGCTGGCCTGCGCGGTGGCAAACGAAAGTCTCGCGATCCTGCAAAACGGCGAGTGGCAAACGCAGGTTGCGGCGATTGAGGCGCAACTGAAAGAAGAGCTCAGTGCCGCCTCGGGGGCGAATTTCGTGGCGGACGTGCGCGTGCTGGGTGCCATCGGCGTGATTGAGACCACCCATCCGGTGAATATGGCGGCATTGCAGCGCTTCTTTGTAGAGCGGGGGGTCTGGGTGCGGCCTTTCGGCAAACTTATCTACCTGATGCCACCGTATATCATCACGGCTGAACAGCTACGCACGTTAACCGCCGCGGTGGTTGAAGCCGTTAACATTCCGGCGCATTTCACGATTTGACCCTATGCGTTACACTTCCTGAACGAGTGAATAACGAGGGCAAACCGTATGAAAATCATCAGTAAAGATCTGCGCGACGGCGAAAAACTGCCTGAACGCCACGTCTTCAACGGGATGGGGTATCAGGGAGATAATATCTCTCCGCACCTGGCATGGGACGATGTGCCGGCGGGCACCAAAAGCTTTGTGGTCACCTGCTACGACCCGGATGCGCCAACCGGCTCCGGCTGGTGGCACTGGGTTGTGGCCAACCTGCCCGCCGATACGCGCGTTCTGCCGCAGGGTTCCGGCTCCGACCTGGTCGCCCTGCCGGAAGGCGCCATTCAGACGCGCACCGATTTTGGGAAAGCCGGTTACGGTGGCGCGGCGCCGCCAAAAGGGGAAACGCACCGCTATATCTTCACGGTTCACGCGCTGGATGTAGAGAAGATTGAGGTCGACGAAGGGGCGAGCGGCGCGATGGTAGGGTTTAATGTGCATTTCCATTCGCTGGAGAGCGCGTCGATTACGGCGATGTATTCGTAAAAAAAAGCCGGGTGGCGGCTACGCCTTACCCGGCCTACATTTCGGATTCGTAGGCCCGGTAAGCGCAGCGCCACCGGGCAAAAAAATCACAGCACCGGCGGCAACAACCCCACCAGACGCCCCTCTTCCAGAAGCTGCATCGCCTTATCAATATCCGGCGCAAAGAAGCGGTCATCATCGTAATGCGATACGTGCTCACGCAGCGCATGACGTGCCTGCTCCAGCAGCGGGCTGGACTTCAGCCCTTCACGCAGATCGATCCCCTGACACGCCGCCAGCCATTCCACTGCCAGCACGCCACGGGTATTGGCGGCCATCTCCCACAGACGACGTCCGGCTGCCGGAGCCATTGAGACGTGGTCTTCCTGGTTGGCAGAGGTTGGCAGGCTGTCCACGCTGTGCGGATGCGACAGCGCTTTGTTTTCGCTCGCCAGCGCTGCGGCCGTCACCTGGGCAATCATAAAGCCTGAATTCACCCCGCCGTTGCGCACCAGGAACGGTGGCAGCTGGGACATATGCTTATCCATCATCAGCGCAATGCGCCGCTCGGACAAGGCGCCCACTTCGGCAATCGCCAGCGCGATGTTATCCGCCGCCATCGCCACGGGCTCGGCGTGGAAGTTACCACCGGAGACCACCTCGTTTTCCTGGGCGAACACCAGCGGGTTATCGGACACCGCGTTGGCTTCCACCAGCAGCACTTCTGCGGCCTGGCGCAGCTGCGTCAGACACGCGCCCATCACCTGCGGCTGACAGCGCAGCGAGTACGGATCCTGTACCTTGTCACAGTTATGGTGCGAATTAGCAATCTCACTGGTCTCCGTCAGCAGATGGCGATACATCGCGGCAGCGTCAATTTGCCCGCGCTGGCCACGTACGTCATGAATACGCGCGTCAAACGGACGACGCGAGCCCAGCACCGCCTCCGTGGTCAGCGCACCGCACACCACGGCCGAGGCGAACAGATCTTCAGCTTCAAACAGACCGCGCAGCGCAAAGGCCGTGGAGGCCTGCGTGCCGTTAAGCAGCGCCAGCCCCTCTTTTGCCGCAAGGGTGATTGGCGCTAATCCGGCCTTTTTCAGCGCCTCTTTTGCCGGGAGCCACTCTCCCTGCCAGCGCGCCTGACCTTCCCCCAACAACAGCAGCGACATATGCGCCAGCGGGGCGAGATCGCCGGAGGCGCCAACGGAGCCTTTGGCGGGGATCCACGGATAGACTTCCGCGTTCACCAGCGCTATCAGGGCCTGGATCACGCTCAGACGAATGCCGGAAAAGCCGCGCGCCAGACTGTTAATTTTGAGCACCATCATCAGACGGACAATCTCGTCGTCCAGCGGCTGGCCAACGCCTGCGGCATGGGAAAGCACCAGCGAACGCTGGAGATTTTCCAGATCGTGCGTGGCAATGCGCGTCTGCGCCAGCAGACCAAAACCGGTGTTGATACCGTAGGCGGTACGCCCTTCGGCAATAATGGCTTCAACGCAGGCCACGCTGTCGTTAATGGCGGCATGGGCGCTTTCATCCAGCGAGAGCGTGACCGGCTGACGCCAGACGTGACGCAGCTGTTTGAGCGTGAGCGAGCCGGGAGTGAGTGTTAACGCGTTCATTCATGCTTTCCTTGTGTGGCAGGGATCATCGGCAGGTTAAGTCCCTGCTCTGTGGCACATTCAATGGCAATCTCGTAACCCGCATCTGCGTGACGCATCACGCCGGTTGCCGGGTCGTTGTGCAGCACGCGTGCGATACGCGCGGCGGCTTCATCCGTTCCGTCACAGACGATAACCATCCCGGAATGCTGGGAGAAGCCCATCCCCACGCCGCCACCGTGGTGCAGCGATACCCAGGTCGCGCCGCTGGCGGTGTTGAGTAAGGCATTCAGCAGCGGCCAGTCGGAGACCGCGTCTGAGCCGTCGCGCATGGCTTCGGTTTCGCGGTTCGGGCTGGCGACGGAGCCAGAATCCAGATGGTCGCGACCAATCACAATCGGGGCTGACACTTCGCCGCTGCGCACCATTTCGTTAAAAGCCAGACCCAGCTTTTGCCGCCACGCCAGCCCGACCCAGCAGATACGCGCCGGCAAGCCCTGGAAGTTAATGCGCTCGCGGGCCATATCCAGCCAGTGGTGCAGGTGTTCATCGTCCGCGACAATTTCCTTCACTTTGGCATCGGTTTTGTAGATATCTTCCGGGTCGCCGGACAGGGCCACCCAGCGGAACGGACCGATACCGCGGCAGAACAGCGGACGAATATAGGCAGGGACAAATCCCGGGAAATCAAAGGCGTTGCTGACGCCCATCTCTTTTGCCATCTGGCGGATGTTGTTGCCGTAATCGAAGGTCGGAATGCCCATCTCGCTGAACGCCAGCATGGCGGAGACGTGTTCTGCCATCGAACGCTTAGCGGCCAGTACCGTGCCTTCAGGATCGGTTTCGGCTTTTTGCTGGTAGGCTTCCCACGTCCAGCCTTTTGGCAGATAGCCGTGCAGCGGATCGTGGGCGCTGGTCTGGTCGGTAACGAGGTCAGGGCGAACACCACGGGCCACGAGTTCCGGCAGGATCTCTGCCGCGTTGCCGCACAACGCTATCGATACCGCTTTACCTTCCGCAGTGTATTTTTTGATACGCGCCAGCGCGTCATCGAGGCTGTCGGCCTGTTCGTCAACATAGCGGGTACGCAGACGGAAATCGATGCGGCTCTGCTGGCACTCAATGTTCAGCGAGCAGGCGCCAGCCAGCGTCGCGGCCAGCGGCTGTGCACCGCCCATGCCACCCAGACCCGCGGTCAGTACCCAGCGGCCTTTCAGCGAGCCGTTGTAGTGCTGACGACCGGCTTCGACGAAGGTTTCATAGGTGCCCTGCACAATCCCCTGGCTGCCAATGTAGATCCAGCTACCCGCGGTCATCTGGCCATACATCGCCAGCCCTTTGGCATCCAGTTCGTTAAAGTGTTCCCAGGTCGCCCAGTGTGGGACCAGGTTGGAGTTGGCAATCAAAACGCGCGGCGCGTTTTTGTGGGTTTTAAACACGCCGACCGGCTTGCCGGATTGCACCAGCAGGGTTTCGTCGTGTTCCAGTTCGGTCAGGGCCTTAACAATGGCGTCATAGCATTCCCAGTTGCGCGCGGCGCGGCCAATGCCGCCGTACACCACCAGCTCGTGGGGGTTTTCCGCAACTTCAGGATCAAGGTTGTTCATCAACATGCGCAGTGGTGCTTCGGTGAGCCAGCTTTTGGCGGTAAGGGTGGTGCCGCGCGCGGCGCGGACATCCTGCTGACGGTATTTACCTGACGACATTGTGTGCTCCTCATACGGGACAGATGATGCATTTAGATATACTTGTATAGACAAGCACACACAAGGTCAGATTTAACAAAAAAGATACAATTTTGTTATATTGCGTTAGCTATCACGCTTTTAAAACTTATGACATAAAGTGGCCCTGCAACCGATAGCGGCTACCGGGGAACAGCAGTCTTGCATGCGACACAATCTGCGCGGATGACCAGGTGCGGCGGCGGATCAGCAGGCAGGGATCGTGCTCTTTGATACGCAGCAGCTCGCACTCCTGCGGCGTCGCGCGCACCGCTTCCACAATGTGCTCCCCTTCCGTCAGCGGTGCGACAAGCGAGAGAAAGGCATGCGGCGTGGTTTGAGTGTAATCCTGGTCCAGATAGTCCGGTATCCGTTCGGCGTTTACGCAGCGATCCTCAATCTGCACCGGCACGTCATTTTCGAAATGCACCATTACGGAATGGAAGATCCGGGTTCCCTCCTTGACGTTCAGTACCGCAGCCTGCTCGGCGCTGGCCTGCGTCTCTTCAAGCACCAGCACTTCGCAGTGGTGCTGATGGTTTCGCGACGCTATCTCGTCCGCAATGCTGCGGATTTCAAACAGCGCCGATTGTCCTTTTGGCTCCGCCACAAACGTCCCGACCCCCTGCAGGCGCACCAGCAGGCCTTCGTCGGTTAGCTCGCGTAACGCCCGGTTGATGGTCATCCGGCTAAAACCAAACTGCGCCACCAGATCGGCTTCAGAGGGAATGCGGTCATGCGGCCGCCAGACGCCGGTGGCGATTTTTTCGCTGATCGTCTGCTTCACCTTTTCGTAGAAAGGCGCGGGAGAGCCGGACGGCGGCTGAGGTGAGCGTGAGAACATCGTGACTCCTTAAATATTGTTATGCCCACCAGTGAGCAATTTGCCAGGCCAGACGGGCGGCAAGCTTCGCCCCCTGTCCGTCCCGATCGTAGTGAGGGTTAAATTCTACCAGATCGGCGGCCTGCAGTTTTCCGCTACGGCAAATGCGTTCGATCGCGGGCAGGAGATCCCGCGCAGGCACGCCTAACGCCGCGGGGGCTGACACGGCGGGCATCTCGGCTGCGGGCAGAACGTCCAGATCAATGGTGAGGTAAACACGATCGGCCTGCGCCAGCACCTGTTCCAGCGCTGGTAGCGCATCCCGGTGGAAATGCAGATCGTCCACCAGCGTGGCGTTAAGCCGTTCAGCCTCGTCAAACAGCGCCTGGGTGTTCGCCGCGCGGCTGACGCCAAAACAGGCGTACTGAAATTCCCGCGCGTGGTCAGTACAGTAGTTCGCCAGCTGACGAAACGGGGTGCCGGAGGTAGCCCGTTCGGCCTTGCGCAAATCAAGATGCGCATCCAGGTTGATGACCGCCACGCGCTCATTCGGGAACGCCTCAAGAATACCACGGCCGTGGGCCCAGGCGGTCTCGTGTCCGCCGCCCAACACCAGCGTACGCATGCCAGCCTGCTGACAGGTGACCACGGCATCGCTCAGTGCCTGTTGGCCCTCTTCCAGTTGGTCATCCTCAACGTAAACCGACCCCATGTCCACCAGCCGTTCGTGGCCGGAATGCGTTGCCATGTTCGCCAGCGCCTTACGCAGCACGTCGGGAGCCTGCGCCGCACCTTGCCTGCCCTGATTACGCCTTACTCCTTCATCACAGGCAAAGCCTATCAGCGCAATCGCGGATGAAACCGGGGTAAATTGCGACGGCTGGCGTATGGTCTGAAAAATACGTTTTGCGTTGCTGGCCTCGGCGCTGTCGTCGCGCCCCTGCCAGACGGTCTCTGCAACGGGCTGCCAACTCATACTGCCTCCCCCCGGAAAATGCGTTGATACAGCGGATTGCGTCCCGGCTCGTAAACCATTTCTACCGGATGGTCTGCATCCCAGACGATAAAATCAGCCATAAAACCGGCCTTTAACTGCCCGTGCGTTGTTCCACGCCCCAGCGCCTGCGCGGCGTGCCGCGTGACGCCAGCCCAGGCCTCTTCAGGCGTCAGGCCAAACTGTACGCAGGCCATGTTCATGGCCAGATGAATGCTCGCGAACGGGCTGGTGCCGGGGTTGTAATCCGTGGCGACCGCCATCGGTACGCCCTGCGCCCGGAGCTGTTCAACCGGTGGACGCTGACGCTCCTGAAGAAAATAGAACGCGCCGGGCAGCAGTACCGCAACCGTGCCGCTTTGCGCCATGGCCTGAACACCCTTCTCATCCAGGTATTCGATATGATCGGCAGATAACCCTTTAAATCGGCTGACCAGCGCCGCACCGCCCAGGTTAGAAAGTTGCTCCACGTGCCCTTTCACCGGAATACCCCATGCGCGGGCGGCCAGGAAAAGCCGCTCGGTTTGTGCTGGCGTGAAGCCGACGTTTTCACAAAAAACATCCACCGCTTCGAACAGCCCTTTTTGCCACAGTTCGGGCATGATCTGCTCGCACACCAGTGTGAGGTATGCGTCTGGATCGTGGCGGTATTCCGCCGGAACCGCATGTGCCGCCAGCAGGGTTGGGCTGATCTCAACCGGATTACTCAGGCTGAGCTGGCGTGCGACCTGCAGCATTTTTTCTTCAGCCGCGGCGTTAAGACCGTAGCCGGATTTGATTTCCAGGGTGGTCACCCCTTCATTCATTAACCGCTCCAGCCGCTGCTGCGCCAGTGTAAGCAAATTTTCCGGCGAACTGTCGCGGGTTGCCGAGACGGTGGCGTTAATTCCGCCCCCCTGTGCGCTGATGGTCTGATAGGAGACACCGTTGAGACGCTGCTCCCACTCCGCCGCGCGATTGCCGCCAAACACCAGGTGGGTATGGCAGTCGATAAGACCCGGCGTGACCAGGCGTCCACCGAGATCGACGCATTTATCATGCCCGGAAGGGAGGTCTGCTTCAGGAATAACGGCCAGAAGGGTTTGACCGCGCACCACAAGGGCATGATGCGCTTGCAGGCCATACGATTCTTCATCAGGAACCATTGCCGCCAGTCGCGCATTTCGCCATATCACATCGTCGGGATGAAGTTGCAGCATAAGCCTTTCACTTGTCATGGGTTGTATAGACATTTATTTTCATCTGCTGGCTGCTGTCAACCGCCTTTATGAAAATGTTATTTATTTGTGACGACTTTCCCGCCCCCTGCGGGCGAAAAATGCAACTTTTCCCCTTTTTATCTTCCCGTTTCGCTCAACTTAGTATAAAAAAGCAGGCTATTTCGTCTATCTCGTTTAAGACTTGCATACCCAGGAGCTTCACCTTGAACATTTCCAGGATTTCCCGTCTGGCGTTGGCACTCGCCTTTGGCGTGACATTATCCGCATGCAGTTCAACGCCACCGGATCAGCGACCTTCTGAGCAGGTCGCGCCAGGCACCGCGTCCCGTCCGATTTTGTCCGCTGATGAAGCGAAAAACTTCGATCGCGCGCACTACTTCTCCGCGATGGATCCAAACGCTGCGCCGTGGACGCCGTCTTCTATTAACCTGCCGAAGCAGCCAAACTTTGTTGTGGGTCCGGCAGGGGCGCAGGGCGTGACGCATACCTCTATTCAGGCTGCGGTTGACGCTGCCATCACCAAACACAGCGCATCTCGCCAGTACATCGCGATCATGCCAGGTGAATATGAAGGTACCGTTTACATTCCGGCAGCACCGGGCAGCATCACCCTTTACGGTCTGGGCGAAAAAGCCATCGACGTTAAAATTGGTCTGGCGATTGATTCCGAAATTGACAGCACCACCTGGCGTCACCTGGTCAACCCGGCGGGTAAATACATGCCGGGCAAACCGGCCTGGTATATGTTTGATAACTGCCAGAGCAAGCGTGCCGCTACCATTGGCGTGATGTGTTCTGCGGTCGTCTGGTCTCAGAACAACGGTCTGCAACTGCAGAACCTGACCATTCAGAACACCCTGGGCGACAGCGTTGATGCGGGTAACCACCAGGCCGTGGCGCTGCGTAGCGATGGCGACAAAGTGCAGATCAACAACGTGAACATTCTGGGTCGTCAGAACACCTTCTTCGTGACCAACAGCGGCGTACAGAACACCCTGCAGAATAACCGTCTGACCCGTACGCTGGTGACCAACAGCTACATCGAAGGTGATGTGGATATGGTCTCCGGTCGTGGCGCGGTGGTATTTGATAACACCGATTTCCGCGTCGTGAACTCACGTACCCAGCAGGAAGGTTATGTCTTTGCGCCAGCGACACAGTCAAACCTGTTCTACGGCTTCCTCGCCGTCAACAGCCGCTTCAACGCCTCCGGTGACGGCGTGGCGCAGCTGGGTCGCTCCCTGGACGTGGACTCTGCAACCAACGGTCAGGTTGTGATCCGCGACAGCGTTATCAATGAAGGTTTCAACGTGGCAAAACCATGGGCTGACGCCGCCATCTCCAAACGTCCATTCTCCGGCAATACCGGTTCCGTGGACGATAAAGGAAACGTGCAGCGCAACCTGAACGACGCTAACTTCAACCGCATGTGGGAATACAACAACCGCGGTCTGGGTAGCAAAGTGGTTGCTGAGCCGAAGCAGTAATCTGTTTTGCCGGGTGGCGGCTTCGCCTTACCCGGCCTGTCCGTTACTGCAGTACCACCGGGCATAAAAAAACCTCGCGTTCGCGAGGTTTTTTGTTTTAAGCCGCTTAGTGAGCGTTTACCACTACCCACATTGGCCCCTGGCCTACCGCATAGCGCCCTTTCTCTTCCAACAGGCCCTGCTCGCCTTTGATTTCGTACAGCGCGATGTGGTGAGACTTCTGCCCCGCTGCAATCAGGTATTTACCGCTGTGATCGATATTAAAGCCACGCGGCTGCGTTTCCGTCGGCTGGAAGCCTTCTACTGCCAGCACGCTGCCGTCTTCCGAGACGCTAAAGATGGTGATCAGGCTGGAAGTACGGTCACAGGCGTAGAGATGGCGACCATCCGGCGTAATGTGAATATCCGCCGCCCAGCGGGTGTCGGAGAAATCAGCCGGCATCATATCCAGCGTCTGCACGCACTCAATCTGCCCGTTAGGATCTTTCAGTTCCCAGACGTCCACCGAGCTGTTCAGCTCGTTCACCACGTAGGCGTACTGCTGATTCGGATGGAAGACCATATGACGTGGACCCGCACCTTCAACGGTCGTCACTTCCGCCGGATTCTGCGCCACCAGGTGACCATCGTCGCTCAGGGTAAATAGGCAGATTCGATCCTGCTTCAGCGCCGGTACCCACAGCGTGCGGTTGTCCGGGGAGATATTCGCCGAGTGGCAACCTTCCAGCCCTTCCACCACATCCACGGTGTCGACCGGAATGCCCTCTTCAAGACGCGTCACGCTGACACAGCCCGCGTTATAGGAGCCGCTGAAAACAAAGTTGCCCTGGCGATCGGTTGAGATGTGGGTTGGGCTACCCGGCAATGGCGCTTCCGCAGTGTAAGTCAGCGCGCCGTCATCCGGAGAGATGCGGTAGGCCAGCACGCGAAACTCCGGGCGCACACCCACGTACAAGAAACGTTTATCCGGGCTGATCGCCATTGGTTGTACCTGACCAGGCACATCAACAACCTGCACCAGCGTGAGGGTCCCCTCGGCATTTAAACGCCAGACGTGGATCTGCTGGCTTTCAGGACTGGCGGTATAAACGGTTTGTTTCATGAATATTCACTCCTCACTGCGCATGAAAGTAGGTAACTTTTGACGGTGAATGCTGAATTGTCGACGGGAATTTTGACGCGTTCGCCTCTCGGTGTACCATCCCATCAGATCGTAAATTCAATATTAACCCGGAAAAACAAATGACCTCGCGTGTGATTGCTCTGGATTTAGACGGTACCTTACTGACGCCGCAAAAAACCCTTCTCCCCTCCTCCCTTCAAGCGCTTAAACGCGCGCAGGAAGTGGGATATCAACTCCTTATCGTAACGGGTCGACATCACGTTGCCATTCACCCTTTTTATCAGGCACTGGCGTTAGATACACCTGCAATTTGTTGTAATGGCACTTATTTGTATGATTATCAAGCAAAAAAGGTTTTAGAATCCGACCCGCTGCCGGTTCCCCAGGCATTGCAGTTAATTGATCTGCTGGATGAACATGCGATCCACGGCCTGATGTATGTCGATAATGCGATGGTCTATGAGCGCCCGACCGGCCACGTTATCCGCACCACCAACTGGGCTCAGTCTCTGCCAGAAGCGCAGCGTCCGGTCTTTACCCAGGTCTCTTCCCTGCGCCAGGCGGCTCAGGATGTTGAGGCTATCTGGAAATTCGCGTTGACCGATGAAGATACCACCAAACTGAATACCTTCGCGAAACACGTTGAACAGGCGCTGGGTCTGGAATGTGAATGGTCCTGGCATGACCAGGTGGATATTGCCCGTAAAGGCAACAGCAAAGGTAAACGCCTGACGCAGTTCGTGGAGTCTCAGGGGTGGTCAATGCAGGATGTGATCGCCTTTGGCGATAACTACAACGACATCAGCATGCTGGAAGCCGCCGGAACGGGCGTGGCAATGGGCAATGCCGATGACGCGGTGAAAGCGCGCGCTAACGTGGTGATTGGCGATAACACCACCGACAGCATCGCGCAGTACATTTATACCCACCTGCTGTAATCAGGTGGTAATGGAGACGCTCTTGATTTGCGCGTAAAGCCACAGGCCAGGTTTGATCCCTAACTCATCCCTGGCCCACGGACTGATCCGTGCCCAGAGCGCCCTGCTCCCCACCTCAAGCTGCACCTCTACCTGACCGTTATCATCAAAACACTCGGCGACCTTCGCGCGCAGGATATTACGGATACTGGTCTGCAGCGGAGGCTGTAAAACCAGAGAGACATCCGACGCCTGAATACGAATACGCAGCGCCGACTGCAGGGGCTTGTCGATTTTATTCACCCACAGGTGCTGGTCGCCCAACGCCAGGGCGGTCATCGCGTAATGCGGGTGGTGCTCCAGCACGCTCACCTTCAGGATACTGCTCTGCTGCTCCCGGGGCAGCCACGGGTGCATGACGCTACTGCCCCAGACCTCTTCAAGATTGCCAAACGCCTTTACGCTGCCGTTTTCCAGCACCAGTACGTTATCCGCCAGATGCAGAATTTCATCCAGGGAGTGGCTGACGTACAGCATCGGGATCCTGATTTCACGCGCCAGGCGCTGGAGATACGGCAGGAGTTCACGTTTGCGCGGAATATCCAGCGAGGCCAGCGGCTCATCAAGCAGCAGGAGTTCGGGGGCGGTGAGCAACGCGCGCCCTATCGCCACCCGCTGTTTCTCACCGCCGGAGAGCGAGGAAGGCAACCGGTCAAGCAGTGGCTCAATGCCCAGCAGCGCCACCAGCTTGTCAAACTGCGCGGCCATGCTTTTGGCCATGCCATAACGCAGATTCCCGCGCACGCTGTAGTGCGGGAATAACCGCGCATCCTGAAACACATAGCCAATACGCCGTTTATCCGGCGTCAGGTAAATCTTGTTTTCAACGTCATTCAGGACGCGATTATTCAGCACAATGCGCCCTGCCTGAGGACGTGTCAGGCCACCGATCGCATTAATGAGCGAGGTTTTCCCGGCGCCGGAGACCCCAAAGATGGCGGTGATGCCGGTGGCAGGCAGCGTCTCGTCCAGTGTAAGGGTGTGGTTTCCCAGCGTCTGGGTGAAATGGAGTTCCAACATAACTATTTCCCCATCCGCTCGCGGCTGAGTCGCGCCAGCCATTCAGAGACCAGCAGCGATATCAGCGCCAGCACAATTGAGATAACACACAGACGCGCCGCAGCACCTTCGCCACCCGGCGTCTGTATCAGCGTATACATGGCCGAAGGGATCGTCCGCGTTTCACCGGGGATGTTCGAAACAAAGGTAATGGTGGCACCGAATTCACCCAGCGAACGGGCAAAGGCCAGTACCGTACCGACAATAATGCCCGGCAGCGTGAGCGGTAGCGTAATGGTGAAAAAGACGCGCCAGCGCCCGGCACCCAGCGTGCGGGCGGCCTGTTCCAGTTTGATATCCACCCCTTCCAGCGCCAGGCGGATAGCCCTCACCATCAGCGGAAATGACATCACCGCCGCGGCCAGCACCGCACCGCGCCAGCTAAAGGCAAAGGTCAGCCCGAACCAGTCGTACAGCCATTGGCCGATAAACCCGCGTCGGCCCATGGACACCAGCAGCAGATATCCCACCACGACGGGCGGCAATACCAGCGGAAGATGGAGAACGCTGTCAAGCAGCGCTTTGCCGGGAAACTTACAGCGCACCAGCAACCAGGCAAAGAAGATCCCAAAGGGCAAACTTAGCGCAACCGCCAGGGAAGAGACTTTCAGGCTCAGCAGTACAGCCTGCCATTCAGGATCGGTCAATATCATTCGTGAGTCGTAAATCCATAACGTTTAAAGATTGCGGACGCTTCCGGCCCCTTCAGGTACGCCTGGAAGGCCGTCACGGTCGCATTTTTATGTCCATCAACAATCGCAACAGGATATTCCACTTTCTTGTGGGCGTCTTCCGGGAACGTGCCAACCACTTTGACCCCCTTGCTGGCAACGGCATCCGAGCCGTAGACAATGCCCAGCGGAGCCTCATTGCGCTCCACCAGCGCCAGCGCACCGCGTACGTCTTCCGCCGGCGCCAGATCTGATGACAGTGTCTGCCACGCGCCCAGTTTCTGCAGGGCCTCTTTCGCGTAAATCCCAGCCGGTACATGGTCCGGATCGCCCACTGCCAGCCGGCCACCGTTCAGAAGACGCGTCCAGTGAGTCTCTTTGTTGATGGTGATGTCACCCTGCGGACTGGCTTTTGGCGCGACCACGACAAGGCTATTCCCCAGCAGCGTTTCGCGGGTTGTGGTATCCACGGCTTTCTTATCTACGGCGTAATCCATCCATTTCTGATCGGCAGAGATGAACAGATCGGCCGGTGCCCCCGCTTCTATCTGGCGCGCCAGTGTAGAAGAAGACGCGAAAGAGGAGACGACGTCGACGTTCTTCTCTTTTTTATACGCAGCAGCAATATCCTGCATCGCATTCGTCAGCGACGCCGCCGCAAAAACCGTAATTTTACCTTCGTCGGCCAGCGCGTGTCCGGTCAGCGAAAGTGCCAGCGTTGCCCCTGCGAAAAAGCGTAACCCTGTACGTGCCATCTGTAGCTCCTGTGAGTTTCGTTATATACGCAATAATATAACGACAACGCCGGAGATATCCCAGCGTTAAATCGTACCGATCAAGAGGTACAATTACCGGATGCTTTAAATCATATCGGCGATGACGAAAAATACTTGAGAGCAAAACGCCCGGGCAAGCCGGGCGTTTTGTGGGGAATCAGTGCTGCTTTTTAGCGCGGTCTCTGTGACCAATGTTCGAAAAGACGTTGAACACTTCACCCAGGCCGTAGATGGCACCGAGGATGATGGCCATCACTACTGGTACCATGATCACGGCGAATACCAGACTTTTCAACAACTCTAACATGGTTTTCTCCAGATATTGTGGACGGCTTATTCTACCCTGAAAAGTAAGAAAAACATCCCCTTTTGTGCGGTCCCCTTTGCGCCCTGTGCCATTTGGTTCACAATAGCCCTTTTGTCAGGACACTCCGTTATGCAGGCTGAAATTCTCCTTACCCTACGACTTCAGCAGAAGCTTTTCGCCGATCCGCGACGTATCGCCCTGCTTAAACAAATAGAACAAACGGGTTCAATAAGCCAGGGGGCAAAGAACGCGGGCATTAGTTATAAAAGCGCCTGGGACGCGATCAACGACATGAATACCCTGAGCGAGCAGATGCTGGTTGAGCGAGCCACGGGCGGCAAAGGGGGCGGTGGCGCCGTGCTGACCCGCTACGGCCAGCGTCTGATTCAGCTTTATGACCTGCTGGCCCAGATCCAGCAGAAAGCGTTCGATGTGCTAAGTGACGATGATAACCTCCCGCTGGACAGCCTGTTAGCCGCCATTTCTCGCTTCTCACTCCAGACCAGCGCCCGCAACCAGTGGTTTGGCACGGTCACCGCACGCGATAACGGGCAGGTACAGCAACATATCGAGATCCTGCTTGCCGACGGTACCACCCGCCTGAAAGCCGCGATTACCGCCCAAAGCGGAGAGCGTCTGGGGCTGGATGAAGGCAAGGAGGTGCTGGTGTTGCTGAAAGCGCCGTGGGTCGCAGTGACGCGCGATGCCGAACGCGCCAAAGCGGCAGACAACCAGCTGCAGGGCACCATCCAGCACATAGAACGTGGTGAAGCGCAGTGTGAGGTTCTGATTACCCTGCCGGACGGCCAGGTGCTGTGCGCGACGGTTGCCCTGAGCGAGGCGCACGAATTAGAAGAAGGTGCTGTAGTCACCGCATATTTCAACGCAGACCGGGTAATTATCGCCACATTGTGCTGAGCGGATTGACAAGCGTGTCGACAGTGAGTATCCCTGACATCTGATGCTGCAAAAAATGGGATAAATCATGTCATCATTGCATATTTCGCAAGGTACGTTTCGTCTTGGCGATACCCGAACGCTGACGCTGCCAGATTTAACACTCCATGCGGGTGAAAGCTGGGCATTTGTGGGCACCAACGGAAGCGGCAAGTCCGCGCTGGCCCGGGCGCTGGCCGGAGAGCTCACCCTGCTTAAAGGTGAACGCCAGAGCCATTTTACGCGTACGACGCGCCTGTCGTTTGAACAGCTGCAGAAGCTGGTGAGCGATGAATGGCAGCGTAACAACACGGACCTCCTCAGCCCGGGCGAAGAAGACACGGGCCGCACAACGGCAGAAATTATTCAGGACGAAGTCAACAATCCCGCCCGTTGTCAGCAGCTGGCGGAGCAGTTTGGCATCACCGCCCTTCTCAACCGCCGCTTCAAATATCTTTCTACCGGCGAGACGCGTAAAACGCTGCTCTGCCAGGCGCTGATGAGCGAACCTGAGCTGTTAATCCTGGATGAGCCGTTCGACGGTCTGGACGTGCAGTCCCGCGCCCAGCTGGCGGACCTGCTGGCCTCGCTTAACCAGCAGGGCTACACCCTTGTGCTGGTGCTTAACCGTTTTGATGAAATCCCGGATTTTGTGCAGAACGCCGGGGTGCTGGCGGACTGCAGCCTTACCGAAACCGGCGAAAAATCGGTACTGCTGAAACAGGCGTTGATTGCCCAACTGGCGCACAGCGAAAAGCTCGACGGCATTACCCTGCCCGAACCCGACGCCCCTTCGGTACGTCTCGCTTTAGATCCTAATCAGCCGCGGATTGTGCTGCGTGACGGGGTGGTCTCTTATGACGATCGTCCGATCCTGAATCATCTCAGCTGGACGGTTAATCCGGGCGAACACTGGCAGATTGTCGGTCCCAACGGCGCGGGGAAATCGACGCTGCTGAGTCTGATCACCGGCGATCACCCGCAGGGCTACAGCAACGATCTGACCCTGTTTGGCCGCCGTCGCGGAAGCGGTGAAACCATCTGGGATATCAAAAAGCATATCGGCTATGTCAGCAGCAGCCTGCATCTGGATTACCGGGTCAGCACCACCGTACGCAATGTGATCCTCTCCGGGTACTTTGATTCCATCGGTATTTATCAGGCGGTATCGGACAAACAGCACAAGCTGGCCCAGCAGTGGCTGGATATTCTGGGGATGGACAACCGGGTCGCTGACGCGCCGTTTCACAGTCTGTCCTGGGGGCAGCAGCGTCTGGCATTGATCGTCCGGGCGCTGGTGAAACACCCGACCCTGCTGATCCTCGATGAGCCGCTTCAGGGGCTGGATCCGCTGAACCGCCAGCTGATCCGTCGCTTTGTGGATGTGCTGATTGGCGAAGGTGAGACCCAGTTACTGTTTGTCTCACATCATGCTGAAGACGCACCGGCCTGCATCACGCACCGTCTGGAGTTTATCCCGGACGGTGAGCACTATCGTTACCTGCTGAGCAAAATCGATTAACTTCCGGAGGGCGCCGCCCTCCGCTTTTCAGATAACCTGCAGTGATACTTCTTTATCTCTTTGATCTACAATGCGAGTGGATCAAAAAAAAGCGGGTTTGAAAAACAGTGTAAACGATTCCACTAATTTATCCCATGTCACACTTTTCACGTCTCTGTTATGCTATGGTTATTACATACCATAAGCCTAATGGAGCGAAATATGCGAGTTCTGGTAACAGGTGGTAGCGGTTACATAGGAAGTCATACCTGTGTGCAACTGCTGCAAAACGGTCATGATGTCATCATCCTCGACAACCTGTGCAATAGTAAGCGCAGCGTGCTGCCTGTGATTGAACGTCTTGGCGGAAAACAGCCGACTTTCGTCGAAGGTGACATCCGCAATGAAGCGTTGATGACCGAGATCCTCCACGACCATGCCATTGAAACGGTGATCCACTTCGCTGGCCTGAAAGCGGTCGGTGAGTCGGTCGCGAAGCCGCTTGAGTATTACGACAACAACGTCAACGGTACCCTGCGTCTTATCTCCGCCATGCGCGCGGCGAACGTCAAAAACTTCATCTTTAGCTCATCCGCCACCGTCTACGGCGACCAGCCCAAAATTCCTTACGTTGAAAGCTTCCCCACCGGTACGCCACAAAGCCCGTATGGCAAAAGCAAACTGATGGTGGAACAGATCCTGACCGACCTGCAAAAAGCACAGCCGGAGTGGAGCATCGCCCTGCTGCGCTACTTCAACCCGGTCGGCGCCCATCCGTCAGGCGATATGGGTGAAGATCCGCAGGGCATTCCGAATAACCTGATGCCGTATATCGCACAGGTGGCGGTGGGCCGCCGCGAGTCGCTGGCGGTGTTCGGCAATGACTATCCAACTGAAGATGGCACCGGCGTGCGTGATTACATCCACGTTATGGATCTGGCCGACGGCCACGTGGCAGCAATGCAGCAATTGGCCGACAAACCGGGCGTGCATATTTACAACCTCGGCGCCGGTATTGGCAGCAGCGTGCTGGATGTGGTTAACGCTTTCAGCAAAGCCTGCGGTAAGCCGGTCAACTATCACTTCGCCCCCCGCCGCGAAGGAGACCTCCCGGCATACTGGGCTGATGCAACCAAAGCCGATAAAGAGCTTAACTGGCGTGTTACCCGCACGCTGGATGAAATGGCACAGGATACCTGGCACTGGCAGTCTCGCCACCCACAAGGTTATCCGGACTAAGGATCCGTCATGACTTCATTCAATCCCGTCGATCATCCGCATCGTCGTTTTAACCCGCTTAGCGGGCAATGGATTTTGGTGTCTCCGCATCGCGCCAAGCGCCCCTGGCAGGGGGCGCAAGAGACGCCTGCAAAACAGACGCTGCCACAGCACGACCCGGACTGCTTCCTGTGTCCGGGCAACACCCGCGTAACGGGAGATAAAAACCCGGACTACAAAGGCACCTTCGTTTTCACCAACGATTTTGCCGCGCTCATGACCGACACGCCGGACGCGCCGCAGAGCGATGATCCGCTGATGCGTTGTGAAAGCGCCCGGGGAACCAGCCGCGTGATCTGCTTCTCGCCCGATCACAGCAAAACGCTACCGGAGCTTAGCGTTGATGCGCTGAAAGAGGTGGTCAGCACCTGGCAGGCACAAACTGCGGAGCTGGGCCAGACTTATCCGTGGGTGCAGGTATTCGAAAATAAAGGCGCCGCGATGGGCTGCTCTAACCCGCATCCACACGGGCAGATCTGGGCGAACAGTTTCCTGCCCAACGAAGCCGAACGAGAAGATCGCCTGCAAAAAGCCTATTACGCGGAAAACGGCTCCCCGATGCTGGTGGACTACACCCGGCGTGAACTGGCCGACGGTAGCCGTACTGTGGTCGAAACGGAACACTGGCTGGCCGTTGTACCGTACTGGGCGGCGTGGCCCTTTGAAACGCTGCTGCTGCCTAAAGCACATGTTCAGCGCATTACGGATCTCAGCGACGCACAGCGTGACGATCTTGCGCTGGCGCTGAAAAAGCTGACCAGCCGTTACGACAATCTGTTCCAGTGCTCCTTCCCGTACTCAATGGGCTGGCACGGCGCACCGTTTAACGGCGAAGAGAATCAACACTGGCAGTTGCATGCCCATTTCTATCCGCCGCTGCTGCGTTCTGCGACGGTGCGTAAATTTATGGTGGGCTATGAAATGCTGGCGGAAACCCAGCGTGACCTGACGGCAGAACAGGCCGCAGAACGCCTGCGTGCCGTTAGCGATGTCCATTATCGCGAATCAGGAGTCTAATAAATGAGTCTGAAAGATAAAACACAATCCCTGTTTGCTGAAAAATTTGGCTACCCTGCCACCCACGTTATCCAGGCACCTGGCCGCGTAAACCTGATTGGTGAACACACCGACTACAACGACGGTTTTGTTCTGCCCTGTGCCATTGATTACCAGACGGTGATCGCCTGCGCAAAGCGCGATGACCACAAAGTGCGCGTGATTGCGGCGGATTACGGTAATGAGATGGACGAGTTTTCCCTCGATGCCCCGATTGTTATCCACGACAGCCAGCAGTGGTCCAACTATGTGCGCGGCGTGGTGAAACATCTGCAAAAGCGTAATAAGAATTTTGGCGGTGCGGATCTCGTCATCAGCGGCAACGTGCCACAAGGGGCCGGTTTAAGCTCGTCGGCATCCCTGGAAGTGGCGGTGGGAACCGTCTTCCAGCAGCTGTACCATCTGCCGCTGGACGGTGCGCAAATCGCACTGAACGGCCAGGAAGCGGAGAATCAGTTTGTGGGCTGCAACTGCGGCATCATGGACCAGCTTATCTCCGCGCTGGGCAAAAAAGAGCATGCGTTACTGATTGACTGCCGAACGCTTGGAACCAAAGCCGTTCCCCTGCCAAAGGGTGCCGCGGTCGTGATTATCAACAGCAACTTTAAACGTACGCTGGTGGGCAGCGAGTACAACACCCGCCGCGAGCAGTGCGAAACCGGCGCACGCTTCTTCCAGCAGCCGGCCCTGCGCGACGTGACGCTTGATGAATTCAACAAAGTGGCGCACGAGCTGGATCCGGTAGTGGCAAAACGCGTTCGTCATGTGCTGACCGAAAACGCCCGAACCGTTGAAGCCGCTTCCGCGCTGGCAAAAGGAGACCTGAAACGTATGGGGGAACTGATGGCAGAGTCCCACGCCTCCATGCGCGATGACTTCGAAATCACCGTTCCGCAAATCGACACCCTGGTGGAGATTGTCAAAGCGGTCATCGGCGATAAAGGCGGTGTACGCATGACGGGCGGTGGTTTTGGTGGCTGCATCGTCGCTCTGGTGCCGGAAGATCTCGTCCCGGCCGTCCAGTCGGCGGTGGAGAAACAGTACGAAGCCAAAACGGGCATTAAAGAAACGTTCTATGTTTGTAAAGCATCACAAGGAGCCGGACAGTGCTAAACGAAACGCCAACCCTCGCACCGGATGGTCTGCCGTATCGCCTGTTAACCCTGCGCAACAGCGCGGGGATGGTTGTTACGCTCATGGACTGGGGTGCCACCCTACTTTCCGCCCGCGTACCAATGCCAGACGGCAGCGTGCGCGAAACCCTTCTCGGCTGCGCCTCGCCTGAGCAGTATATCAACCAGGCCGCCTATCTTGGCGCGTCCGTCGGGCGCTATGCGAACCGCATTGCGAAAAGCCGTTTTGAGCTCGACGGTGTTCGCTACACGTTGCTGCCAAGCCAGGGTGAGAACCAGCTGCATGGTGGACCGGAAGGATTTGACAAACGCCGCTGGAAAATTGTCCAGCAAAACGACCGGGAAGTGCTGTTTTCACTTGACTCGCTGGATGGCGACCAGGGATTCCCGGGTAACCTTACCGCGTTTGCACGCTTTACGCTGACCGACGACAACCGTATCGCCATTGAATACCGTGCGACGGCCGATAAGCCGTGTCCGGTCAACCTGACCAACCACGCCTACTTCAATCTGGACGGTAATCAGTGCGATGTGCGTAACCATAAGCTGCAGATCCTTGCGGATGCCTATTTGCCGGTGGACGAGATGGGCATTCCGTATCAGGGGCTGAAGCCCGTGGAAGGTACCAGCTTTGACTTCCGCAACTCAAAATCTATCGCCCAGGATTTCCTGAGCGATGACGATCAGCGCAAGGTGAAAGGTTACGACCACGCGTTCCTGCTGCAGGCACAAGGCGATGTGAAACAGCCTGCTGCACAGGTCTGGTCTGCGGATGAAAAACTGCAGATGACGGTCTACACCAGCGCCCCTGCCCTGCAATTCTACTCCGGTAACTATCTTGGCGGGACAACCGCACGTGAGCACGGCGAGTACAGCGACTGGCAAGGTCTGGCGCTGGAAAGCGAGTTCCTGCCGGACAGCCCGAACCATCCCGAATGGCCACAGCCGGACTGTGTGCTGCGCCCGGGTGAAGAGTACGTCAGCGTCACCGAGTATCATTTTACTCCGCACGCTTAACCTCCGGCCGCAACATCGTCAGCCCTCCCCTGGAGGGCTTTTTTCTGCACGCCTTGCTGAAAATAGCGCCAATCGCAGACAAAATCATAACCCTGGATTCACAAGCACCTTACACTCAGAGACTATTTTCGCTATGGTTAGGGTTAAGCGTTGCTGCTGGCACGGCCACGGCAATATAATGAGAATTGTTATCATTCTAAAAATGCTTGAGGAGTAAGAGATGGCTATTACTAAGCTGGTTCTGGTGCGCCACGGCGAAAGCCAGTGGAACAACGAAAACCGCTTCACCGGTTGGTACGACGTTGATCTGTCTGAGAAAGGCGTAAGCGAAGCAAAAGCAGCAGGTAAACTGCTGAAAGAAGAAGGCTTCAGCTTTGATTTTGCTTACACCTCTGTGCTGAAACGTGCCATCCACACCCTGTGGAACGTGCTGGACGAGCTGGATCAGGCCTGGCTGCCGGTTGAGAAATCCTGGAAACTGAACGAGCGTCACTACGGTGCGCTGCAGGGTCTGAACAAAGCTGAAACCGCTGAGAAATACGGTGACGAGCAGGTTAAACAGTGGCGTCGCGGCTTCGCGGTAACCCCACCAGAGCTGACCAAAGATGACGAGCGCTATCCGGGCCACGACCCGCGTTACGCGAAACTGACCGACGCTGAGCTGCCAACCACCGAGAGCCTGGCGCTGACCATTGACCGCGTTGTTCCTTACTGGAACGAAACCATTCTGCCACGCCTGAAAAGCGGTGAGCGCGTGATCATCGCCGCTCACGGTAACTCCCTGCGCGCGCTGGTGAAATACCTGGACAACATGGGTGAAGACGAGATCCTCGAACTGAACATCCCAACTGGCGTACCGCTGGTGTATGAGTTCGACGAAAACTTCAAGCCAATCAAACACTACTATCTGGGTAACGCGGATGAGATCGCAGCGAAAGCCGCGGCTGTTGCGAACCAGGGTAAAGCGAAGTAATTTTCGCCGGACATAAAAAAAGCGCGGAGCCTTCCGCGCTTTTTTATTTGAGCCGGAAGAATCAACCGCGACGGGCTTTTACCGCATTCGCCAGCTGACGCAGGATGGCGTCGGTATCTTCCCAGCCAATGCAGGCATCCGTCACGCTCTTGCCATAGACCAGCGGCTCGCTGCCTTCGAGGTTCTGGTTACCCTCAACCAGATGGCTTTCAATCATCACCCCAATCACCGCTTTCTCGCCGCCAGCAATCTGCTGACAAACATCTGCGCCAACTTCCATCTGCTTTTTAAACTGCTTGCTGGAGTTGGCGTGGCTGAAGTCGATCATCACCTGAGGCGGCAGCCCCGCTTTTTCCAGCCCGACCTTCACCTCTGCGACATGTTTTGCGCTGTAGTTAGGCTCTTTACCGCCGCGCAGAATGATATGGCAGTCACCGTTACCGCTGGTGTTAACAATGGCAGAGTGACCCCATTTGGTCACGGACAGGAAGCAGTGTGGTGCCCCTGCCGCATTGATGGCATCAATAGCGACTTTGATGGTGCCATCGGTACCGTTTTTAAAACCCACCGGGCAAGAGAGGCCGGACGCCAGTTCACGATGAACCTGAGATTCAGTGGTACGCGCGCCAATGGCGCCCCAGCTCATCAGGTCTGCCAGATATTGTGGCGTAATCATATCCAGGAACTCACCGGCGGCTGGCAGGCCACTGTCGTTAATCTCCAGCAGCAGCTTGCGCGCAATACGCAGGCCGTCGTTAATCTGGAAGCTGTTGTCCATATGCGGATCGTTAATCAGCCCTTTCCAGCCAACGGTGGTGCGCGGCTTTTCAAAGTACACGCGCATCACAATTTCCAGCTCATCTTTAAGCTCTTCGCGCAGCTTAAGCAGTCTCGCGGCATACTCTTTTGCCGCAGCAGGATCGTGGATAGAGCACGGGCCAATCACCACCAGAAGACGATCGTCATTACCTTTCAGGATCTTGTGGATCGCTTTACGAGCATGAGAAACCGTGTTTGCGGCATTTTCAGTGGCGGGGAATTTCTCAAGGAGTGCTACAGGAGGTAATAACTCATTGATCTCTTTAATGCGTAAATCGTCGTTCTGATAATTCATCTTCTTTCCAGCTCTGCCATATCTTTAGTAATGAAAGCAATCCTTTCAATCTATCTTGTCGACCAGGAAGTGTAAACACGGTTTTACACTTCACGCAGATAATTCCTGGAATTCGCCTAAAAATCGCCACAAAATAGCGAAAAACGAGATCTAACCTAAGCTTTTTAACTGTAACAACCATTTTTGCTTTATTAAACGCGATTCCCTACTGACGTAAGTCCGTCTGGCGGGATCTTTCGCCTCTGAAAAAGATGCACTGTTGGAGAATGTTATCCAGCGTAACGACAAGAACAGGAGCACCATGATGAAAATGACGAAACTGGCAACTCTCTTCCTGACGGCAACCCTCACCCTGGCAAGCGGCAGCGTTCTTGCGGCTGAAACGAGCTCATCGGGTAACGGCGATGCTAACGCGGCTGCGTCAGCAGGCCAGGTGGCCCCTGATGCCAAACAGAATGTCGCCCCGAACAATGTCGATAACAGCCAAATTAATAACGGGAACACGAATACCGGCGGCACGATGCTGCACCCTGATGGTACCGACTCCGGCACCATGAATCATGACAATATGAGCAAGGATGAGGTTCACAAAAACACAATGTGTAAAGACGGCCGTTGCCCGGACGCGAATGACAAAGTGGGCGATGATGCCAATACCAAAACGGATGGTACAACCCAGTAACCGGTTAGGGATTTAACTGCGAAAGGAGAGCTCAGGCTCTCCTTTCTTTTTGAGTAACTTATTAAAAACGCTACACTAATAACAATAACGAATCAGGAAAGATAACATGGCACACACGCATTCCCACGCCTCCGGCGACGACAACGCTAAACGCCTGCTGCTGGCCTTCGGCGTTACCGCCACCTTCATGATTATTGAGGTGATCGGCGGTTTGATCTCCGGCTCCCTGGCGCTGCTGGCTGACGCCGGACATATGCTTACCGATGCAGCAGCGCTGCTTTTTGCCCTCCTGGCCGTACAGTTTGCCCGTCGTCCTCCTAATGCACGCCATACGTTCGGCTGGCTGAGGCTGACGACGCTTGCCGCGTTTGTTAATGCGATTGCGCTGGTGGTCATTACCCTTCTTATCGTCTGGGAGGCCATTCAGCGCTTCAGACACCCTCAGCCGGTCGCCGGGATGACAATGATGGCGATCGCCGTGGCGGGGCTGCTTGCCAATCTTCTGGCCTTCTGGATTTTGCATAGCGGCAGTGGCGAAAAGAACCTTAACGTACGCGCCGCCGCTCTGCATGTGATGGGAGATTTACTGGGCTCGGTGGGAGCCATTGTTGCCGCACTGGTGATCCTCTACACTGGCTGGACGCCTGTCGACCCTATTCTTTCTGTACTGGTCTCGTGTCTGGTGTTACGCAGCGCCTGGCGGCTATTGAAGGAGAGCGTCAATGAGTTGCTGGAGGGGGCGCCCGCCTCTGTGGATATCGCCGAGTTAAAGCGTAATCTGCATCGTTCAGTTCCTGAAGTACGTAACGTCCACCACGTGCACGTCTGGCTGGTGGGCGAGAAACCGGTTATGACGTTGCACGTCCAGGTGATCCCGCCGCACGACCACGATGCGCTGCTCGAACGCATCCAGCACTTTCTTGAACATCACTATGAAATTGGTCACGCGACCATCCAGATGGAGTACCAGCCCTGTAACGGGCCGGATTGCCACCTGAATGAGGCGCAGTCCGACCATTCACATCATCACCACCATTAACTGGAGAGCGCGTGTGAGCCTCGCTCACGCGCGCTGTTAATCCACATCCGGCTTCCGTTCAGGGCAATGAAGGTCAACAGCAGATATTCCAGAGACATCGCGTAGACGCCCTGCAGGGCGAAAATCACCACGCTGATGACATTGATGATGACCCACAGCAGCCAGTTCTCAACGTATTTACGGGTCATCAGGATCATCGCCGCAATGGACAACACCATCATGCAGGAATCCCAGAACGGGAAAGCATCCGGCTGAAGCACAGGCATTGTCACCTGTAACCCGATGCCGGACATGGCCGCCACAGCAATGCGGGTCAGGAAAGCAAATACCGGGTTGATGTAGACCGTCATTAAACCAATGGCGACCACACACGCGACAAACCAGGCGATGGCTTTCGGCAAGGGTAACCAGCGGATCTGCAGCTCGGCCTCCTGCTGGCTGTTCTGCCGCGACCACGCGTACCACCCGTAGATATTGGCCGCAAAAAAGAACAGCTGCAAAAGCAAGCTTGCGTAGAGCTGGATCTGGAAGAAGATAATCGCAAACAGCGTAACGTTAATGAGCCCGAACGCGTAATTGCTGATCTTCTCCAGGCTTGCGAGCCAGATACAGAGTAATCCCGCCAGCGTGCCAACGGCCTCAATCCATGACAGGTCATAGCCACCTGCACCAATCGGTATATGAACCAGAATGTTTTGTGTGCTAAAAAAATCCATCTTTTCCCCGGGACGTAGTGAATTAAGTACGTAGTGTAGCCGCAAAATCCAGCATGCGGTTAAGTGGAACTAACGCGCCTTCACGCAGAGCGGCATCCACATGGATTTCATGCGACGCACCGCCGGTTTCTAACCCTTCGGCAATCGCTTTCAGGCCGTTCATCGCCATCCACGGGCAGTGCGCACAGCTGCGGCACGTGGCCCCCTCGCCTGCGGTTGGCGCTTCGAGGAGCTCTTTCTCCGGCACGGCCTTCTGCATCTTGTAGAAGATACCGCGATCGGTCGCCACGATAAGCTGCTTATGCGGCAACGTTCTGGCAGCATTAATAAGCTGGCTGGTTGAACCCACGGCATTGGCCATGTCGACAATCGACTGCGGTGATTCAGGATGAACAAGAATAGCGGCATCAGGGTAAAGCGCCTTCATGCGGGACAGTGCCTGCGTCTTGAACTCGTCATGAACGATGCAGGCGCCCTGCCAGCAGAGCACGTCTGCCCCGGTCTGCTTCTGGACGTAGCTTCCCAGATGGCGGTCGGGTGCCCAGATAATCTTCTCACCCAGGCTGTCCAGGTGCTCAATCAGTTCAACGGCGATGCTCGACGTAACAACCCAGTCTGCGCGCGCTTTCACTGCAGCGGACGTATTGGCGTACACCACCACGGTCCGGTCAGGATGGGCATCGCAGAAGGCCGAGAATTCGTCAATCGGACAGCCGAGATCCAGTGAACACTCCGCGTTCAGCGTTGGCATCAGGATGGTTTTTTCAGGGCTAAGGATTTTTGCCGTTTCCCCCATAAAACGCACCCCCGCAACCAGTAGCGTGGAAGCAGGATGTTTTGCACCAAAGCGCGCCATCTCCAGAGAGTCAGAAATACAGCCTCCGGTCTCTTCCGCCAACTGCTGGATTTCCGGGTCGGTGTAGTAATGTGCCACCATCACGGCATCTCGCTCTTTGAGAAGACGCTTGATTTTCTCACGGTAGAACTGCTTTTCATCCATGCTCAGCGGAACAGGCTTCGGCGGGAAGGGATAGATTGCGGCTTCAGGATCAAACATCACGCTCATTATGGCTTCTCGTTTTACTGGCTTAACAATATTGCCTTTCTTTTGCCTGACATAGCAAAACGCAGGGCAATTGTGTTTTGTATACTAAACAAGATAGCGAATCTGGAGTGAAAAGTCACCGGGAATAGATGTGCGGAGCATTTGTTGTATCGCAGATAGCAAAAAAGCGCCTTTAGGGCGCTTTTTAACATTGGTGGGTCGTGCAGGATTCGAACCTGCGACCAATTGATTAAAAGTCAACTGCTCTACCAACTGAGCTAACGACCCCTTGCGGGATTTTTCTTCGAAGTGGTGGGTCGTGCAGGATTCGAACCTGCGACCAATTGATTAAAAGTCAACTGCTCTACCAACTGAGCTAACGACCCATTCGGGTGCTGACTTCGAAGATTTTACTCGGTTCCACGTTTGAAGTGGTGGGTCGTGCAGGATTCGAACCTGCGACCAATTGATTAAAAGTCAACTGCTCTACCAACTGAGCTAACGACCCGAGTGGTGGGTGATGACGGGCTCGAACCGCCGACCCCCTCCGTGTAAAGGAGATGCTCTACCAACTGAGCTAATCACCCACTCTGTACTGCCGGAACTGCTTTAAGTGGTGGGTCGTGCAGGATTCGAACCTGCGACCAATTGATTAAAAGTCAACTGCTCTACCAACTGAGCTAACGACCCACTTTTACGCTGCTTTCACGTTGTTTGATATCCCGTGGCAACGGCGGCATATATTACTGATTTAAGAATTCTGCGCAACAAAAATTTCGATGAAGATCACTTAACTGCTTAGTAATCATGCTGCACGACCAGAAATAACGCGATTTCTGGTCATGCGATAATCATCCCATCGAACTCAGACGTTTTTGCGCCTGTTTGGCCCCTTCCGTGCCCGGGAATTTTGCAACCACCTGCTGATAAACCGCTTTGGCTTTCGCAGTGTCACCTTTGTCCTGCATGATCACGCCGACCTTAAACATCGCATCAGGCGCTTTTGGCGATTTGGGGTAATTTTTCACCACAGAAGCGAAATAAAACGCCGCATCGTCTTTTTTACCCTTGTTGTAATTCAACTGACCCAGCCAGTAATTTGCGTTTGGCTGGTAAGTGGAATCCGGGTACTTCTTAACGAAGTTCTGAAACGCAACGATAGCATCATCCTGGCGCGATTTATCCTGTACCAGTGCAATGGCCGCGTTGTAATCCGTGTTCGCGTCACCACTCTGCACAGGCGCCCCTGTCGCAGCAGAGGCATCGGCTGAAGGCGCTGGCGCGTCTGTGGCCGCTCCGCTTTGATCGCCCGCTGCTGGTTGCGCTGCTGCCCCCCCGCTGCTCAGGCTATCAATCTGCAGCAAGATCTGCTTTTGACGTTCCACAACCTGGTTAAGCTGATACTGGCTCTCCTGAATCTGACCACGGAGGGAGTCGATATCAGTTTGGTTATCGGAAAGTTGTTGCTGGAGTTGGGTTAAAAGCTGACTGTGAGCGTTAGAGATACGCTCGAGTTGAGTGACCCGGTCTTCCACCGAGCCTGAGCCGACACTACTGATTGGTGCCTGAGCAAAAGCGGCCCAGGGGGCCGCTATTCCAACCAGTAACGACAGACTCAACAGATGATGTCTGAAGTTACTGCTCATGCAATTCTCTTAGTAAACCAGTACGGCACGACGGTTTTTGGCGTACGCCGCTTCGTCATGACCCAGTACTGCAGGTTTTTCTTTACCGTAAGAAACGATGGAGATCTGGTCAGCAGAAACGCCTTTACCCTGCAGGTACATTTTAACAGCGTTAGCACGACGTTCACCCAGGGAGATGTTGTACTCTGGAGTACCACGTTCGTCCGCGTGACCTTCTACGGTGACTTTGTAAGACGGGTTGCTACGCAGGAAGTTAGCGTGAGCATCCAGCATCGCAGCGAAGTCAGAACGGATGTCGTATTTATCCAGATCGAAGTAAACGATGTTGTTCTGCTGCAGCTGCTGCATCTGAAGACGCGCTTGCTCTTCAGAGGACATGTTGCCATTGCCGTTCGCGTCCATACCGGTGCCGGCACCCATCATGCCTTCGCCGCTCTGGTCATTGCTGGCGTTCTTGTTAGAAGAACACGCTGCGATTGCCATTACAGGCAGAGCGATCATCAGCCCCTTCAGCACTTTGTTCAGTTGCATTTCTATGATTCCTTTAGTAATCAATTAATTATTATTTACAGATACGGCGACCAGGCAGGGGATTTTACCTGTCCATCAGTTGCCGGAATACGCGCTTTGAAACGCCCATCTGTAGAAACCAGATTCAGCACAGATCCCATCCCCTGAGAAGAGCTGTAGATTACCATAGTGCCGTTAGGTGCCAGACTTGGCGTTTCATCCAGGAACGTTGACGACAGAACTTGGACGCCACCCGCTACCAGATCTTGTTTGGCAATGTGCTGCTGCCCACCGTTGGAGCTGACCATTACCATAAATTTACCGTCGCTGCTCACATCTGCGTTCTGGTTCTGAGAGCCTTCCCAGGTGATACGCTGCGGAGCCCCGCCGTTGATGTTCACTTTATAGATTTGTGGACGGCCTGCCTGGTCAGAGGTAAACGCCAGGTTCTGGCTGTCCGGGAACCATGATGGTTCCGTGTTGTTGCTGCGACCATCCGTCACCTGACGGATCTGACCAGAACCAATGTCCATCACGTACAGGTTCAGGCTACCGGTTTTGGACAGCGCAAAGGCCAGCTTAGAGCCGTCCGGCGAGAACGAAGGCGCACCGTTGTGACGTGGGAACGACGCCACCTGACGAACAGCACCGTTAGCCAGCGTCTGAATAACCAGCGCAGAACGACCGCTTTCGAAGGTCACGTAAGCCAGTTTAGACCCGTCCGGAGACCAGGCTGGAGACATCAGCGGCTGAGAAGAGCGTTTCACCAGGAACTGGTTGTAACCGTCGTAGTCAGAGACGCGCAGCTCATACGGGAACTGGCCGCCGTTGGTCTGTACCACATAGGCGATACGGGTACGGAACGCACCTTTAATACCGGTCAGTTTTTCGAATACCGCATCGCTGGCAGCGTGAGCCGCATAGCGCAGGTACTGTTTAGTGACCTTGTAAGAGTTCTGAGCCAGAACGGTACCCGGTGCACCGCCGGTATCCACCAGCTGCCAGGCCACGTTGTAAGAGCCGTCCGGGTTAGGGGTAACCTGACCCACAACCACGGCATCAATGCCCAGTGCAGACCATGCGGCAGGTTGAACTTCCTGCGCGCTACCCGGCTGCTGAGGCAGACGAGAACGATCTAACGGGTTGAATTTACCGCTGTTACGCAGGTCAGCTGCCACGATGCCGCCGGCATCTTCAGGCGCCGCACCAGGGCCAGCCCACTGGAATGGAACTACACCGATTGGGCGTGCCGAGTCCACCCCCTGGGTGATCTCGATACGTACTTCTGCGTGCAGTACAGCTGCCCACAGCATTAAGAAACTAAATGCTACACGTAATGCCTGCTTCATCATATCTCCCTTATCTGGGTAACCTTACCCACGATAATTTAGCAGAATGTTAACAAACCCAAATAGACAAAACTACTAAACCCTGTGACTAAACCTGGTCTATTTTTCCCCGTTTGCACGGGGAAAATGTAACTTAAGGTTTGAAGTCCAGCGGTGCATTTTTAAAGACTTCGTAGACTGCCTGAGACGGTGGTTTAGGCATCTTCGCCTGACGTGCTGCAGCCTGAGCTGCAGTACACAAAGCGGGATCCCCACCTTCAGACTTAATATCAAGAAGCATGCCGTCCGGCGCCAGTTTTATACGCAGCGTACACGTTTTACCGGTATAGGAAGACGCATCATAGAATCGGCTTTCGATAGCGGATTTAATCTGCGCAGCATAGCCATTGATTTCAGCCCCTGTCGCACCGTTGCTCTTAGTGTTACCACTTCCTGTCGGTGCTGCGTTGTTTCCTTTCGCCCCACCGCCTGTTTTCGGCGCATTCTTACCGGAACTGAGATCGCCCAGCAGATCGTCAACGCCCGCAGCGGCAGCGGCTTTTTCTGCAGCAGCCTTTTTCGCTGCAGCTTTTTCAGCAGCCGCTTTTTTATCGGCAGCAGCCTTCTCAGCTGCAGCTTTTTTGTCGGCAGCTTTCTTCTCCGCAGCCGCTTTTTCAGCAGCGGCGGCTTTTTCTGCGGCAGCTTTCTCGGCAGCGGCGGCTTTCTTCGCAGCCTCGGCAGCCGCTTTCTTCTCGGCTTCCTGAGCAGCTTTTTTTGCAGCTTCGGCTTCAGCTTTCTTCTGAGCATCAGCAGCGGCTTTTTTCGCGGCTTCTGCTTCCGCTTTCTTCTGAGCATCAGCGGCGGCTTTCTTCGCGGCTTCCGCTTCCGCTTTCTTCTGGGCGTCGGCAGCGGCTTTCTTCGCCGCTTCTGCCGCTAATTTCGCCTGGGCATCAGCCTGTGCTTTGGCATCCGCTGCGGCTTTAGCTGCCGCCTCTTCCGCCTGCTTTTGCTGTTCCTGGGCTTTCTTCGCGGCCTCTTCGGCTTGCTTCTGCTGTTCTGCCTGCTCTTTCGCGGCTTCCTGCGCCTGCAAACGTTCTTTCTCAAGCTGCTTCAGACGTTCCTGCTCGGCGGCCTGCTTTTCACGCAGTTCCTCCGCTTGCTGTTGCGCCTGTTTTTCTCGCTGCTCTTCAGCCCGTTTTGCACTCGCCTGCTGCTGTTGCTGACGGTTATAGTTCTGCACGACCGCACCGGGATCCACCATGACGGCGTCGATAGAAGAACCGCCACCGCCGCCCGCTGATGCATCAATATGCTCGTCGAACGAACTCCAGATCAGCCCTGCAAAAAGGATCACATGCAGCACTGCGGAGACGATTATCGCTCGCTTAAGCTTGTCGTTCTGTTCGGTTGCCTTTGACACTATCGGTTCCCAAAAACTACGCGGATGATCAAATAGGCTGAGTCATTAAGCCGACAGACTTAACACCCGCACTATGTAGCAAGTTCAGCGCTTTAATAATTTCATCGTAAGGCACGTCTTTCGCACCACCGATTAAGAAGACCGTTTTCGGATTTGACTCCAGGCGTCGTTGCGCTTCAGCAATCACCTGCTCCGGCGGTAGCTGATCCATACGATCTTTCTCTACCACGACGCTGTATTGCCCTACGCCGGAAACCTCAATGATGACCGGAGGATCGTCATTGGTGCTTACCGCCTGTGATTCTGTCGCATCCGGCAGATCAACTTCCACGCTCTGGGTAATGATGGGCGCTGTCGCCATAAAGATCAGCAGCAACACCAGCAGTACGTCCAGCAGCGGAACGATATTGATTTCGGACTTGAGCTCGCGACGACCTCGTCCACGCGATCTGGCCATGGTTTACCCCTTGTTGCTCTCGGTGCTGGTAAACGCCTGACGGTGCAGAATCGCGGTGAACTCTTCCATGAAGTTGTCGTAGTTCAGTTCCAGTTTATTCACGCGCTGGTTCAGACGGTTGTAAGCCATAACCGCCGGGATTGCCGCAAACAGACCGATAGCGGTTGCAATCAGTGCTTCTGCAATACCCGGTGCAACCATCTGCAACGTCGCCTGCTTCACTGCGCCCAGCGCGATAAAGGCGTGCATGATCCCCCACACCGTACCAAACAGGCCGATATACGGGCTGATGGAACCCACCGTTCCCAGGAAAGGAATGTGCGTTTCAAGATTTTCCAGCTCGCGGTTCATGGAGATACGCATCGCACGCGAGGCTCCTTCCACCACCGCTTCAGGCGCGTGGCTGTTCGCACGGTGCAGACGGGCAAACTCTTTGAATCCGCTGTAGAAAATTTGTTCGGAGCCAGCGAGACTGTCGCGACGACCCTGACTTTCCTGATACAGACGGGACAGTTCGATACCCGACCAGAACTTATCTTCAAACGCTTCCGCTTCACGGCCAGCCGCATTGAGAATACGCGTTCTCTGGATGATGATGGCCCAGGATGCGATTGAAAAACCAATCAAAATCAGCATGATAAGTTTAACCAGAAGGCTTGCCTTCAGGAACAAATCAAGGATATTCATGTCAGTCACTGCTTAAACTCCGCGACAATAGACTTAGGAAGCGCACGAGGCTTCATTATGGTTGGATCAACACAGACAATCAGTACTTCAGCTGAGTTCAGTACGGTGTTCTCTGCATTGACTATCCGCTGCGTGAAAACCAGCGAGGTTCCGCGCATTGATGTAATTTCAGTTTGGACTTCGAGCATATCGTCGAGTCTGGCAGGCGCAAAATACTCAAGCGTCATCTTGCGTACCACAAAGGCAACTCGCTCAGCCAACAGTACCTGTTGACTAAAGTGATGATGGCGCAGCATCTCTGTGCGTGCCCGTTCATAAAAAGCAACGTAGCTGGCGTGGTAAACCACACCACCGGCATCGGTATCTTCGTAATAGACACGAACCGGCCATCGAAACAGCGTTGTATTCACTTTACATCCCGGTAATGCAACAAAAGTTTATGCTTTAAACTTCGCTACTATACGCGCGGGAATGATGGTTTGGAATGGGAGAAAGTAAACGGAGAGTAAATTTTTATGGGCTCGGGTAAGCCCATATGGTTAACGGACATTTCTTATTCAGAAGAAGAAGAAAATCAATCCAGCAAGCAGCACGATATCGGCGATAAGCGGGCAGAAAATGCCCTGCCAGTGAATCGCTTTCGGACGAAAGCCTACGCCGTGGATCACACCTGCGCACACCGCCCACATAATGAGAAAGCCGTGCCAGATCTCAAGCTCGCTGGTCTTCGCTGCAAAACGCGAAGGGTCCCAGAAGATACACCCTGCCAGCAGTAATGCCATCACTAAAGAAAGCGCCCGTAACGGGCGCTTATCCATTACCGCATATAACGTTGCGATAATCTTCATTAGTGTTTTTCTTCACCCGCTTTGGTCGCTTCAACGTGCTCAAGCGCCAGGGCAGTGATGACACCAAAAGCACAGGCAAGAAGCGTCCCTAAAATCCATGCGAAATACCACATATTCAGCTCCTTACTTAGTACATAGAGTGGGTGTTGCTTTCGATATGTTCTTTAGTGATACGACCGAACATTTTCCAGTAACACCAGATGGTGTAGGCCAGAACAATCGGAACGAACACGCAAGCAACATAAGTCATTAAGTTCAGCGTCATATGACTGGAGGTTGCATCCCACATGGTCAGGCTAGCATTCAGCATGGTGCTGGATGGCATCACGAATGGGAACATAGCGATACCTGCAGTCAGGATGATGCACGCCAGCGTCAGTGATGAGAACACGAACGCCAGAGCGCCTTTTTCCAGACGAGACGTCAGAACCGTCAGCAGCGGCAGCAACACACCCAACGCCGGAATAGCCCACAGCACAGGCATCGCGTTGAAGTTCACCAGCCATGCACCGGCCTCACGCGCCACTTCTTTGGTCAGCGGGTTAGACGGCGCGACGTGGTTAATCGCAGACGTCACCACGTAACCATCAATACCGTAGACCACCCAAACACCTGCCAGCGCGAAGCAGACCAGTGTGATCAGGGCAGCAACCTGAGCCGTTGCACGAGAACGCAGATGCAGCTCACCAACAGTACGCATCTGCAGATAGGTTGCGCCCTGGGTGATGATCATCGCCACACTGACTACGCCTGCCAGCAGACCAAACGGATTCAGCAGCTGGAAGAAGTTACCGGTGTAGTAAAGACGCATGTACTCGTCCATGTGGAACGGTACACCCTGCAGCAGGTTACCGAATGCCACACCAATCACCAGCGGTGGAACGAAGCTACCAATGAAGATGCCCCAGTCCCACATGTTACGCCAGCGGGTGTCTTCAATCTTGGAACGGTAGTCAAAACCGACCGGACGGAAGAATAAAGACGCCAGAACCAGAATCATCGCCACGTAGAAACCGGAGAACGCAGCCGCGTAAACCATCGGCCAGGCAGCGAACAGCGCGCCGCCTGCGGTGATCAGCCACACCTGGTTACCGTCCCAGTGCGGGGCGATGGAGTTGATCATGATTCGACGCTCGGTGTCATTACGACCGAGGAAACGGGTGAGCATCCCCACCCCCATGTCGAAACCATCCGTGACAGCAAAACCGATCAGCAGAACACCGATCAACAGCCACCAGATAAAACGCAATACTTCATAATCGATCATTTGATGACTCCTGTCTTAGCGTGCCGGCTGAGTAGTCACACCGGACTGCTCGTAGTGATAGCGACCGGTTTTCAGGCTGCTTGGGCCAAGGCGCGCGAACTTGAACATCAGGAACAGTTCAGCCACCAGGAACAGGGTGTAGAGACCACAGATCAGCAGCATTGAGAAGATCAGATCGCCTGCTGTCAGCGAGGAGTTGGCCACCGCCGTTGGCAGCACCTCACCAATCGCCCATGGCTGACGTCCATACTCCGCAACAAACCAGCCGGACTCAATTGCGATCCACGGCAGCGGGATAGCATACAGCGCCGTACGCAGCAGCCATTTTTTCTCGCCGATGCGGTTACGAATCACAGACCAGAAGGACGCCGCAATGATCAGCAGCATGATGATGCCGCAGCCTACCATGATGCGGAATGCAAAGTAGAGTGGCGCTACGCGTGGAATAGAGTCTTTGGTTGCCATCTGGATCTGCGCTTCCGTCGCGTCGGAGACGTTCGGGGTATAGCGTTTCAGCAGCAGACCGTAGCCCAGATCTTTCTTCACGTCGTTGAACTGGTCACGAACGGCCTGGTCGGTAGAACCGGCACGCAGCTGTTCCAGCAGAGCGTAGGCTTTCATACCGTTACGGATACGGCCTTCGTGCTGCTCCATCAGCTCTTTCAGACCCGTCACCTGTTTGTCAACAGAACGGGTGGCGATGATACCCAGCGCATAAGGAATTTGAATGGCGAAGCGGTTTTCCTGGGCGTCCTGGTCCGGAATACCGAACAGGGTAAAGGCAGCCGGGGCCGGTTGGGTTTC
Source organism: Enterobacter cloacae complex sp. IR5384 (assembly GCF_049237265.1). Taxonomy (NCBI): domain Bacteria; kingdom Pseudomonadati; phylum Pseudomonadota; class Gammaproteobacteria; order Enterobacterales; family Enterobacteriaceae; genus Enterobacter; species Enterobacter cloacae complex sp. IR5384. The sequence continues at coordinate 43,701 of NZ_JBMKHJ010000005.1, forward strand.
CCATTCAGCTTCGATTGCGGCGAGCTTGGTTTTCTGTACGTCACCCATTTCATAACCGGATTCATCACCCAGCACGATAACGGAGAGGATGGCAGCCATACCGAAGCTTGCAGCGATAGCAAAGGAACGTTTAGCGAAGGCGAAGTCACGACCACGCAGCATATAGTAGGAGCTGATGCCCAGAATGAACATCGCGCCGCACACATAGCCAGAGGCCACGGTGTGGACGAATTTAACCTGAGCAACCGGGTTCAGGACCAGCTCGGCAAAGCTGACCATCTCCATACGCATGGTTTCGAAGTTGAAATCAGACGCAATCGGGTTCTGCATCCAGCCGTTTGCCACCAGGATCCACAGCGCGGACAGGTTAGACCCTAATGCCACCAGCCATGTCACCGCCATATGCTGGACTTTGCCCAGACGGTCCCAGCCGAAGAAGAACAGACCTACAAAGGTGGATTCGAGGAAGAAGGCCATCAGACCTTCAATGGCCAGCGGCGCACCGAAGATATCCCCTACATAGTGGGAATAATATGACCAGTTAGTCCCGAACTGGAACTCCATGGTCAAACCGGTAGCCACGCCCAGTGCGAAGTTGATACCAAACAACTTGCCCCAGAACTTGGTCATATCTTTATAAATCTGTTTGCCGGACAGAACGTATACCGTTTCCATGATGGCCAGCAGGAACGCCATACCGAGCGTCAGCGGCACAAACAGGAAGTGGTACATCGCGGTCAAGGCAAACTGTAAGCGCGACAGTTCGACTACGTCTAACATTATGACTCCTTGCTCATCGCATGAAGACTCCGAGAGTGAACCCAGGAAAAGGATCCACACGCATGCCCCAATACAAAGTTATCTGCTCCCCTTCTTCGTTGCCTATTCTCTACAGAATGAAAAAGCAGTGATGAAAGGTTACAAATACGTTAATAAAAAACTCAAATTGGTCCCGCAAATATAATACGCTGCAAAACCCTTACAATAAACAGGTTTTTATTGAATCATATTTACGTTTTTCGACGGCGATCAATTTATAGCAAAATTACCACTTTTCAACCATTTTGATAGGGGACAATTTAGCGCTTTTAAGCACCTTTTTCCAAGGATTAAACTTTGATTTAAATCAAAAACAACGACCGATGTTAACCATGTTTAAACGCGGTAAGAATGGTGAAAACCATGTTAACGATATGTGTATACAAAGCTGTGGTTGGTTATCGAAGAAGGGAAAAAATATAAACAGAAGTGATTTTAATTAACGCAAAAGAAAAACACCTTTTCGACGCGGGGCAATCCTTAAAGCGTAGTCGGGCCAGGTTATTTTTCCAGAGTTTGACTGCAACCCTTCGAAATTACATTTAATTTACTTTTCGCGCTCTATAAGTTAACACCGTAGCGTGACTATTTAATGAAAAAAGGCTGCACTTGGCAGCCTTTTATCGTTTTTCATGCAAGAAGAATGCTAAAGGTTCGTGACTGCCCCGGTCTGAACGTGCCGGTAATCCCCTGCTCTTCACGATCATCCCGTAACCGTTCATTCAGGTCCGTTTCGCCGCACCGTTTCAACGCCGGGTTAACGGATAACGTCGTCTCGCAGACGCTGGACTCCGAAGGGTTGAACAGGCGAAGAATAAGTTCATCCCGATCTTCCGCTTTTTTGAGCGCGCTGAGCACGCATCCCGTCGGGGAAAGCGCCAGCAGACTGTAACTTTCCGGCGTGGTGAACGACGCACGGTTTAATTTCATCGCATCCCAGGGGATCTTGTTATAGCACTGCACCGGCGTTAACCACGCCTTAGCCTGCTGCGCGACGCCCGTGCTTTCAGGGGTGCCACTGAAACTGAACAGGCTAAAACGGCAAGTTAACGGACCACGCATCTGGGAATCCGGGACGGGCATCTTAATCCCCGAAGGTCTGCCAGGGCGCAACAGCAAATCTTCTTTTCCGAGTAACCCCACGCCGCGCAGCAGAGTCAGCGCAAAGGCTTTTTTGGTATCGCCCACCACTTCAAATTCACGTAGTCCTTCTGTAAACAGCGCAAGCCCGTTTCGCTTTTCCTGCAGCACGGCATAGTTGAGCAAATTCCAGACAGGAACGGGCGCTTCTTTCCAGCCCTCTTCCTGCCAGCGTTGCATCGCAGCGTCCTGCACGGGGCGAGTAATGGTGCCAAACTGCGTATCCGCGAGCACGTGCTGAGTCGTAAACGGTGTGGGGATCAGCACCCGAACGCGGTGGTCATCCGCCTGGTTATCCAGACGCACCGCCACATCAATACGTCTGCTGTTGTGGCTGAGCGTAATGTCAAATGCCACCTCAAGAGAACCCTTTCGCTGACGTGCTGCGCGTTCAGAGAGGTTTGCCGGTACAGCAATACGGTGGCGGATCACCGCCCTGCTCTGCCAGGCTTCGTGTATGACGTCAACCTGATGCTTGCCCTGTGCTGAAGTGAGTCTCCACTCTTCCCGTGAAGGCGAGTAGTCGTACTCATCGCCATCATCCGAACTCTCTTCAATCTCCAGTACCCGGTCGTAAATCAGGCCGGTTTCTTTGTCGCGCAGACGCAGCGTACCGTCGTCGTTTATATCAATCTGCCAGAAGGCATTTTCCAGTAAGGCACCGGTGTTTTGCGCCGGAGAGAGCACCTTTCCGGCTACGTGCGGTTCTATAAACAGCGTACGGTAGCCCATCGACGGCAGGATCTGGCTGAGCTGGATATCAAACTCCATAAACGGTTCGTAGTTACCGTAATGGACAATCTGCCGGTCAATGAGGCCAGGGTCGAGCTCGCGTGCGCTGCGAATGAAATACGGGATCTCGTTGCCTTTCTCATCACGCAGACGAAACTGGCTGGCGCGCAGCCGAATCGTGGTGTTCATCACCTCTTCACGCGGCCAGGGCATCAGGTTGAACATCACCAGCTTATCGGCGTCGGATTGCGGCATGTTGTCGACAATCTTGCGCATATAGAAGCGCACCAGGTTGTCTGCCATGTCCTCCGCCAGCTCAAAGCGGGAGACAATCTCGCGATGCACCTTGTCGCTGCAGCAGCAGCCGATGCTGTCGTGGGCGTGATTCTTGAGGATCTCTTTCCACATTTTCTCCAGCAGACCGTGGTGATAGTCGAAGCCGAGAGTCCAGGCAAGCGTCGCCAGCGGCTCAAGCACGTTGACGATTTTATTCTCGATACGCGCATGGGCGATTTTAATATCCATGCGCGTGGAGCCGATTGTCCGGTGCACGCGCATGTATTTCCCGTCGATAAACTCCCCTTTCAGCGTCGCCAGTTCATCGCGCCGCGCCTCAATATGGTCAAACACCTCCTCGAAGCGGCTCATCACAAACTGACGTTGCGGATAGATTTCACGAAGCTTCTCCATCACCGCAAAAAGGTTCTGCTGCAGCGGCATCTGGTCGTGTCCGTTGGGCAGCAAAATCTCTTTGGTGACAGAGGCGTTTTCCAGGACCTCGAAATAACTGTCGAGCCGTTTTCGTAGCCCGGCCTCATCCTCAGGTAAGTACTTACCAATCGCATAGCCCAGCGGCAACACCTGTGCCGTCACTTCACTGCCGTCCTGGCTCTGCCAGAGAAATTCGGTTTTATCGGTACCGTGTCGTTCAGAACAGCCGCGCCAGAACATCGTGCGGGTAATGCCAAAGCCGTTATAAATATGCGGAAGCTGGCCTGACATCCCAAACGAATCCGGCAGATAACCGATCATCATCGGCTCGCCGAACGCCATACAGTCGCGAATACCGTACATCAGGTTGCGGACAATCGACTCGCCGCTGACGATCGTGGTATCGGTCTGGGTATACCACGGGCCGATAATCAGTTTTCCGCGCTCGACAAGTGCCTTCACCCGCGAGCGGTTTTCGGGCTTGACGGCAAAGTAATCCTCCAGCACTGCCGTCTGTCCGTCGAGAACGTAATATTTATAGGCCTCGTCCTGCTCCAGACGGGTCAGGATCTCTTCCATATTATTGACCAGAAGAATACGCGACTCTTCGGTGGTGAAGTACCACTCACGGTCCCAGTGCATATGCGGCGTGATATGAACGCGAGATACAGCTTTCATCTTCGTTTCCTGTGTTGTGCGTTTTACGGTATGGCGTCTTCAGTGATGTATTTGCCCGTTTTGACCGCCTGACGTCGCCAGAGCAGCAGAATAAATGTGGAGATAGCGGTCCCCACCAGCGCCGCGCCAAACCAGCCTGCCGCTGCAACCACACCGCTCAGCCCTGCATCATGAAGTAAAAAGAGCGAGAAAATGCCTGCGCCCGGCGTGGACAGGCCGATCCCCATCGCGCCAACAATCGCCCCTGTCACCATGGAGCCCAGCACAAATGAGCCAATGACGCGGAGGGGATCTTCAATCGCCATCGGTATCGCCCCTTCGGTAATGCCCGCGAGGCCAAGCAGCCACGTTGATTTGCCGGTTTCAATTTCAAACGGTTTAAACAATCTCGGCGCCAGCATCGTTGACGCCGTTACGGTAAAGGCCGAGACCATCTTGACGGAGGCGAAAATCGCATAGGGGCCATACACCCCGTTGGCCATCGCCCCGAGGCAGAACGCGTAGGAGGCTTTGTTGACCGGCCCGCCCAAATCGAACGAACACATAAAGCCAAGGATCGCGCCCAGGAGCAGCGCATTCGCGCCAGAAAGACCATTGAGCCAGGCGGTGAGCGCGTTGTTTATCCAGGCCACCGGTTCGCCGATCACAAACAGCATCAGGCTGCCTGCGCCCAGTACGCCAATAACCGGATAAAGATAAAAGGTTAAGAAGCCGTTGAAGCGGCTACTGAGGCGAATGTGATTTTTCACCCAGCGCATCAGGTAGCCCGCAATCAGCCCGCCTGCGATGGCCCCCAGAAAACCGGAACCAATCATATTGGCAGCCAGACCGGCAGCGAAACCCGGCGTCAGCGCCGGTTTATCCGCCAGTGAATAAGCGGTATACGCCGCCAGAACGGGAACCATCAGCATGCCAAGCATGCCGCCGCCAAGCTTGCGGTACATCCACAGCCACGAATTTTCCTGATCGAACAAGTGCTGCAGCCCCAGGATTTGCGCCAGCAATACCGACACGGCCAGCACCGTACCGCCAGCAACAATCAACGGCACCGCAAAGGAGATGCCGCTCAGGAGCGCCTGCTTGAGCTCGGTTTTGACACTCTTTTTTGTTTCAGTATCGACGGGCGCATGCCGCGCAGCTTCGGCAGGCTTTAACGCCAGCGCGCGTTCGATTAACGCTTCAGCATGGCGTAGTGGCTCCGCAACGGGTACGGAAACGGTGGGGATCCCCACAAAGCGTTCACTCTCTTTGATCGCCACTTCTGCGGCAAAGATACATGCTCTGGCCTCCTGCAGTTGTTGCGACGTGAGGCGCCCCTCAATGCCGTTCGCCCCCTGCTTTTCCACCACCACGTTGATGCCCATCCTGCGTCCCGCTTTTTCCAGATATTCCGCCGCCATATAGGTGTGGGCAATCCCGGCCGGGCAGGCGGTAACGCAGACGATAGTCGGGGCATCCTGCGAAAATGCATTTATCTGCGCATTCTCTTTTGTATCCAGTGCCGCAAGCAGTGCCTGAGGCGTGGACGCCGCCTGCACGCGTGCCCGTAAATCATCATCCGCCAGCCGGGTGGTTAGCGCCGTCAACAGTTGCATATGCGTACTGCCTGCTTCTGCAGGAGGGATTGCCAGCAAAAAAATCAGCTCTACCGGTTCCGGGCCATCCATACCTTGCCACAATAGCGGCTCACGCAATGTTGCCACCGCGAAGGCCGCTTCTTTCACCGCTGAGCTTTTACCGTGAGGCACGGCCAGCCCTTCGCCCAACGCTGTTGGCCCCAGGCTTTCGCGAGCAAAGACTTCTTCAATGAAAGCCTGCGAGTCGGTAATTTTGCCAAGCGAGACCAGCCGCTCAGCCAGCGCGTGAATAGCTTCGTCACGGCTACTGAAATGTGCGTTGAGGCACAGCGCATCAGGATGCGTTAACGCCGTCAGGTTAATCATCATTCCCACCATCAGAAAAAATGTATGCGCCGATTGTGCCAGAACAAAAAATACATTTATGTGATCATTTTCACTTATGGCGCATCATTTGTATTTAATTTGTATTATTTACAAAAATCTCTGAGGGTGCATAATTAGCGAGAATAGTATTAAGAAAACAATACAAAAACGGAATAACATGACCAGCAAACCGAAGTATCGGCAGATTGCAGATGCGTTGCACCAGCAAATTCAGCGCGGCGAACTTAAAGCTGGCGATGCGTTACCCACCGAATCTGCCCTGCAGGAAACCTATGCAGTCAGCCGCGTCACGGTACGTCAGGCGCTGAAGTTGCTCACCGAACAAAACATCATTGAGAGCATTCAGGGCAGCGGATCGTATGTGAAAGAGGAGCGGGTCAATTACGATATTTATCAACTCACCAGTTTTTACGAAAAACTCGCGGATCGGAACGTTGAAACCCACAGTGACGTACAGATTTTTGAGGTTGTCAGAGCGGGCGAATCTCTGGCGCAGACGCTGCTGTTGGCAACGGGCGATAAAGTCTGGCACATCAAACGCGTACGCTTTATTAAACAAAAACCGGTGACGCTGGAAGAGACCTGGATGCCGCTCGCGCTTTTCCCTGACCTGACATGGGAAGTGATGGAAAACTCCAAATACCACTACATTGAGCAGATCAAAAAAATGGTCATCGATCGCAGCGAGCAGGAGATCGTCCCGGTCATGCCTGACGAGGAAGTGATCGCCGCGCTGGGTATTGATCCAACCAAACCGATCCTCGAAAAAATTTCGCGCGGCTTTCTCAAGGACGGCAGAGTTTTTGAATACAGCCGCAATAGTTTTAAAAGCGAAGATTACCGCTTCACGTTAATTGCGCGTCGTCATCACTGATTTTCACGCCCTGTATTACAACAGGGTATATTAATTAATGGGATAAAATATTTCCGTCTGTACCTTTTTGTAAGGCCTGGCAAATTTATTATTTACGAAATAAATAATATAAAGTGAGCGCGCTCACGCTTATTATTCTTAATTTAACAACCCCTACGCTTTTACCCCTTATCAACACTGACTCTCCATCATTCATTCACCAAAACAATGAATTGCCACACTTTCGTTTTTTTTGCGAACAGTTCATACTACTCGCGGATATAATTTCATTTTCCCGATTTCATTATACCTCATTCTTGATGTGGTCTTTCACACACAGGAATTCAGGTTATGAAACTCAAGAACGTTGCTTTCCTCATGCTCACCCTGGCGGCATCTGTGCAAGCCTGCGCAACCAGCGTCGCCCCCTCCGCCTCTGCTTACACCCGTGAACATAACGCGGCGATGTATCAGCAGCTCAATTTTAATGACAAGCGCGATATCGAAGATGCAAAACGTGGATTTATCGCCACCATAAATCCTTTGCTCATAAAAAACGACAATGGCAAAACCGTTGTTAACCTTGAAAACTGGGCATTTTTAAAAGGTGAAGCACCCGATACCGTTAATCCTTCCCTCTGGCGCCATGCACAACTGAATAATATTAACGGTCTCTTTAAAGTTACCGATCGCGTATATCAAATTCGCGGCATCGACATTTCCAACATGACCATTATAGAAGGAAATAGCGGATTAATTATCATCGACCCACTGGTTATTCCCGAGTCAGCACGTGCCGGACTGGAACTTTATTATCAGCATCGGCCCAAAAAACCGGTTGTCGCGGTCATTTATTCCCATAGCCATCTCGATCATTTCGGCGGCGTCAAAGGCGTCGTGTCCGAAACGGATGTTAAAAGCGGCAAAGTCAAAATATATGCGCCAGAAGGGTTTATGGAAGAAGCCGCCAGCGAAAACTTCCTGGCCGGTAACGCGATGAGTCGCCGCGCGCTTTATATGTACGCGATGATGGTAAAACCAAGCGCAGTTGGCCATGTGGACGACGGGATCGGTAAAACTATCGCCACCAGCAAAAACACGCTTATCGCCCCCACCAATATCATTAGCCAGCCAGAGCAGCGCGTAAAAATTGATGGGGTCGAGGTGAATTTTATTCTCGCTCCAGGCACTGAAGCGCCATCGGAAATGATGATGTGGTTCCCTCAGTTCAAAGTGTTTGATGGCTCCGAACTCTTTAACGCCACCATGCATAACCTGTATACCCTGCGCGGTGCGAAAGCGCGCAGCGCCGTTAACTGGTGGAAGGCGCTGGATAAAGCGCTGGTGAAATATGGCGACCAAGTGGAAATCGCACTCAGCCAGCATTTGTGGCCCGTCTGGGATAATGCGCGCGTCAAAGACTACATCGCCTCTCAACGCGACATGTACAAATACATCAACGATCAGTCGCTGAATCTCATCAACAAAGGCTACAGCATGGATGAAGTGGCTGAAACACTCACCCTGCCAGACAGCATCGGCAAACGCTGGTTCAACCGGGGCTACTATGGCTCGCTCAGCCATAACGCCAAAGCAATGTATATGTTTTACATGGGCTGGTATGACAGCAACCCCGCTAATCTTAACCCACTACCAGAGAAAGAGGCCGCCCCGAGATATGTTCGCCTGATGGGTGGCGAGAAGAAGGTTTATCAGCAGGCAAAACAGGCGGCGGACAGCGGGAATTATCGTTGGGCGGCGCAGCTGCTTAATCATCTTCTTTTCGCTAATCCCGATAACAAGCAGGCGAAAGATCTGCAGGCTGACATCTTTACGCAACTGGGCTATCAAAGCGAAAACGCCATCTGGCGCAACGAATATCTCAGCGGTGCGAAAGAGCTTCGTGATGGCGTTCCTGTCCTGCCGGTCGCCAGTACGCTGGATAGCGATTTAACCGCCAATATCGAGCCTGAAGCCCTGCTTGATTATATGGGCGTGATGTTAAACGGTCCGAAAGCGGACGGCAAAAACCTTCGTTTCAACTGGACGCTGTCCGCGGGCGACACCTATGGCGTGGAGCTCAATAACAGCGTGATTATCTATCACAAAGGTCTGCCATTCACCGATGCGGCATTTAGCCTCAAAGCCAGTGTCGTCGATATGGCGCGGCTAATAAGCCACAGTGCCCCCGTGGATAAAATCCTGGGCGATGGCACGGTATCTCTGAAGGGTAACCCGCAGAAACTGGACGAATTACTCGCGTTGCTGGACGTCTTCCCGCAGATGTTCAATATCGTCACCCCTTAAACATTGACGGCTCCCGGCCTTAGCGGGCGGGAGCCGTGCGCCATAAAAATAACAGGAGGGCTTTATGCGAAGCTCTGAGCGTAACCTTTTGGTCGCCATTATTGTTTTGATAGTGGGGATGCTGCTCGTTTTATTGCCGGTCTATGTGCGCGCCGATAATGCCCGCGACTGGCAAAACATGCCAAAAGATAAAAACCTGGTTTTCGGTTACTACAGTAATATTCATACCAACACCTCAATTGACAGCGCCCTGCCCGTAGACGGCGCGAGCGTCGATGCCGATCTCTATCTGCTGCGCTATGCCCGCTCTTTTGACATTGACGGTCGAATATCGGCGATACAGATCATTCAACCTTACGCCAGCGTTACGGCCTCACTCGATAACGCCCGTTATTTCACCGGATCGTTGAGCCATGAAAATCTCGGCGATACGCAGGTTATTTTTGCCCATAACCTGTTTGGTGCCCCCGCGCTGAGCGAAGAGGAGTTTCGTCGCTGGCAGCCTGAAATGTTCCTCAGCGCCGCCATGTGGTTAACGTTACCTACCGGCGACTACGATAGCAGCAATACGATAAATATCGGCGCGAATCGTTGGTCATTTAAACCAGAGCTGGCGTTTGGTTTGCCCCTTGGCTCAAGCTGGCTGGAGCTAAACAGTTGGGTAAGTTTTTACACCGACAATAAAGACTATCAGCAAAACAGCCGTCTTGAGCAGCGCCCGCTCTATACGCTGGAAGGCCACTGGAGCTATACCCTTTCTCCCGCGTTGTGGCTGTCATTTGACGGAAGCTGGGCAAAAGGCGGTGAAACCCGCGTCGATGGTCAGTTACAGGACGATGAGCAGGAAAACATACTTCTGGGGGGTTCCGTCGGCTTTATGCTGAGCCCGCATTTCGGCGGAATGGTCGCTTACACCGATACAGCCAAACACCGCGATGCCTCGCCAGACATCACAACGTGGACCTTCAGGCTTAAGTATTTCTGGTAAGGAGATGCCAATGCGCTGTATGACATTGATTATCGCGCTACTCGGCGCCTTGCCAGTGCTGAGCCAGGCGGAGGAGACGGATGCAGTAGAAAAAGCGACCAATCCGTTACATCTTTCCACTGCCATCGCGCTTCAGGACTATTACACCCCAGAGCTTTACGGTAGCGAGCAGCACACCAACGACACCCTGCTACGCGCAACCGTGCCTGTTGCCGCTAACGACTGGGTACCTGTGCCGCAAATTCTGCGAATAACCACCCCGCTGGCCACCCGTCCCCAGCCTGCCAGCGGCTACAGCACAGGGTTAGGGGATATCAATCTGTTCGATATTTTTCTGCTTAAACAGGAAGGCGTTAAAATTGGCGTCGGCCCGCTAATAACGGCTCCTTCAGCCCTGGAAGATGAACTGGGAAGCGGCAAATGGCAGGTGGGGTTATCCGCTGTTGCCATCAAATCCAGCCCCAGATGGATGGCGGGTACGCTGGTGCAATGGCAAAAAAGTTTTGCGGGCGATGGCGAACGTGATGACGTAGAAACGGGTACGCTTCAGCCCATCGTGGTCTATAAATTGCCAAAAGGTTGGTATTTACGCACCTCCGGCATCTGGACCTGGAATATGAAAAATGACGATTATTATTTGCCACTCGGTTTTGGCGGCGGACGCGCCTGGGCGATGGGAAATAAAGTGATGAGCGCTTTTATAGAGCCGCAATGGACCGTGGCACATAAAGGGGACTATTTACCGGAGCTTACTCTTTTCGCAGGTATCAGTATCACAATGTAAAAAAGGCCGCTTTACAGCGGCCAACCATGTCGAAACGGACATTTTTTATTTCAACGCGCCCCTTTCAGGGCGCAGAGAGGACTTACTTAATGATGGATTTCAGTGCTTCGCCGATATCCGCCAGGCTGCGAACGGTCTTCACGCCTGCGGCTTCCAGCGCTGCGAATTTCTCATCAGCCGTACCTTTACCACCGGCGATAATCGCGCCTGCGTGACCCATACGCTTACCTTTCGGCGCGGTCACACCCGCGATGTAACCGACTACTGGCTTGGTTACGTGTTCTTTGATGTAAGCAGCCGCTTCTTCTTCCGCGCTACCACCGATCTCACCGATCATGACGATCGCCTCGGTTTGTGGATCTTCCTGGAACAGCTTCAGGATGTCGATGAAGTTAGAGCCTGGGATTGGGTCACCGCCGATGCCCACACAGGTGGACTGGCCGAAGCCGTAGTCGGTGGTCTGCTTAACCGCTTCATAGGTCAGCGTACCGGAACGGGAAACGATACCCACTTTGCCCGGCTTGTGAATGTGACCTGGCATGATGCCGATTTTGCATTCGCCTGGGGTGATCACGCCCGGACAGTTCGGGCCGATCATGCGCACGCCCGCTTCGTCCAGCTTCACTTTCACGGTGAGCATATCCAGCGTCGGGATACCTTCAGTGATGGTGATGATCAGTTTGATGCCTGCGTCGATCGCTTCCAGAATGGAGTCTTTGCAGAACGGTGCCGGAACGTAGATAACGGTCGCGGTTGCGCCCGTCGCTTCTACGGCTTCACGCACGGTGTTGAACACCGGCAGGCCCAGGTGCGTGGTGCCACCTTTACCTGGGGTTACGCCGCCAACCATCTGCGTACCGTAGGCAATCGCCTGCTCGGAGTGGAAAGTCCCCTGGCTACCGGTGAAGCCCTGGCAGATAACCTTGGTATCTTTATTGATTAAAACTGACATTATTTCCCCTCCACTGCGGCAACAACCTGCTGAGCTGCATCCGTCAGACTTTTCGCTGCAATAATATTCAGGCCGCTGTCAGCCAGTTTTTTCGCGCCGAGTTCAGCGTTGTTACCTTCAAGACGCACAACAACCGGAACGTTAACGCCCACTTCTTCTACCGCGCCGATGATGCCGTCTGCGATCAGGTCGCAACGTACGATACCGCCGAAGATGTTCACCAGAACGGCTTTCACGTTGTCGTAAGAGAGAATGATTTTGAACGCTTCGGTTACGCGCTCTTTGGTTGCGCCACCGCCTACGTCGAGGAAGTTCGCTGGCTCGCCGCCGTGCAGCTTAACGATGTCCATGGTGCCCATCGCCAGGCCCGCACCGTTAACCATGCAGCCGATGTTGCCATCCAGCGCCACGTAGTTCAGTTCCCACTGAGCAGCCTGTGCTTCACGCGGGTCTTCCTGAGACTGGTCACGCATTTCGCGCAGATCCGGCTGGCGGAACAGGGCATTGCCGTCAGCACCCAGTTTGCCATCGAGGCAGATCAGATCGCCCTGAGTGGTGATCACCAGCGGGTTGATCTCGATCAGCGCCAGATCGCGCTCCAGGAAGATGGTCGCCAGACCCATAAAGATCTTGGTGAACTGCTGAACCAGCTTGCCTTCCAGACCCAGTTTGAACGCCAGCTCACGGCCCTGGTAAGGCATTGGACCTGCCAGTGGATCGATAGCCACTTTATGGATCAGGTGTGGCGTCTCTTCTGCCACTTTTTCGATTTCCACGCCGCCTTCGGTAGACGCCATGAACACCACGCGGCGTGAGCTACGGTCAACCACCGCGCCCAGATACAGCTCTTTCGCGATGTCGGTTGCCGCTTCAACCAGGATCTGGTTGACTGGCTGGCCGTTCGCATCTGTCTGGTAAGTGACCAGACGCTTGCCGAGCCAATGTTCAGCAAACGCACGAATTTCTTCTTTGCTCTTAACAACCTTCACACCGCCCGCTTTACCACGGCCACCAGCGTGAACCTGACATTTAACTACCCACGGGCCGGAACCGATTTTAGATGCGGCTTCTTCTGCTTCACGCGGGGTAGTACAGGCATAACCCACCGGAGCCGGTAAGCCATACCGGGCAAACAGCTGTTTGGCCTGATATTCATGTAAGTTCATGTGTTCTATCCATCCTTCAGGGTAATCGTTATCTTCAAACCTGCAGGCCGGTGCAAGGCGTATCCGGCCTACAGGGCAGGTGATGCTAAAAGGGACTAGACGTCCAGCAGCAGACGCGTTGGATCTTCCAGCAGCTCTTTAATCGCTACCAGGAAGCCCACGGACTCGCGGCCGTCGATCAGACGGTGATCGTAAGAGAGTGCCAGATACATCATTGGCAGGATCTCCACTTTACCGTCTACCGCCATCGGACGATCTTTAATGGCGTGCATACCCAGGATCGCGCTCTGCGGCGGGTTGATGATCGGGGTAGACATCAGCGAGCCAAATACGCCGCCGTTGGTAATGGTGAAGTTACCGCCGGTCAGGTCGTCTACGGTCAGCTTGCCGTCGCGGCCTTTCACGGCCAGCTCTTTAATATTTTTCTCGATGTCGGCCATACCCAGGGTATCCACATCACGCAGAACCGGAGTCACCAGACCACGTGGCGTAGACACCGCCATGCTGACGTCGAAATAGTTGTGGTAAACCACGTCATCACCATCAATGGACGCATTCACTTCCGGGTAGCGTTTCAGCGCTTCAACAACCGCTTTCACGTAGAAGGACATAAAGCCCAGACGGATACCGTGACGTTTTTCAAACGCGTCACCGTACTGCTTACGCAGGTCCATGATTGGCTTCATGTTCACTTCGTTGAAGGTGGTCAGCATCGCGGTGGAGTTTTTCGCTTCCAGCAGACGCTCTGCCACACGCTTACGCAGGCGAGTCATTGGCACGCGTTTTTCACTGCGCGCACCCAGAGCAGGCTGTGCTGCTGGCGCTGCCACAGGGGCTTTCGCTTCTGCCTGAGCAGGCGCTTTCGCCAGGTGTTTGTCGATGTCTTCACGGGTCAGACGACCGCCTACACCGGTACCTTTGATGGCTGCCGGGTCAAGGCTGTGTTCAGCCAGCAGGCGACGGATCGCCGGGCTGAGCGCGTCGTTGGTCTGTTCTTCCAGAGAAGCCTGCTGGCGCTGAGCCGGCGTAGAGGCTTTCTCTTCAGACTTCGCGCTGGACTCTTTGCCCGCGCTGTTGCCTTCACGCAGGCGACCCAGGATCTGGCGAGAGGTTACGGTGGTGCCTTCGTCTTCCAGCACCGCGTCCAGAACGCCATCCGCCGAAGCCGGTACTTCCAGTACCACTTTGTCAGTTTCGATTTCTACCAGCACTTCATCGCGCTTAACGGCATCGCCTGGTTTTTTATGCCAGGTAGCGACGGTCGCATCTGCTACAGATTCAGGCAGGTCGGGAACAAGAATATCTACGCTACTCATTATGTATCCTTTAATTAATCGACGTTCAGCGCGTCATTGACCAGATCTTGTTGCTGCTTCTGGTGAACGGACATATACCCTACCGCCGGAGAGGCGGAGGCCGGGCGACCTGCATAACGCAGGGCAGACCCAAATGGAATCACTTCACGGAAATGATGCTGACTGCAGTACCATGCGCCCTGGTTGAGCGGCTCTTCCTGGCACCAGACAAAATCATGCACGTGAGCGTACGGTTTCAGCGCTTCCTGCACCGCCTGGTGCGGGAATGGATAAAGCTGTTCGATACGCACGATGGCGACATCTTTCTGATCGTTCTTACGGCGCTGTTCCAGCAGGTCGTAATAAACCTTACCAGAACACATCACCACACGCTTCACAGCCTGCGGATCCAGTTCATCAATCTCACCGATGGCAGGCAGGAAGGTGCCATTCGCCAGCTCATCCAGGCTGGACACCGCCAGTGGGTGACGCAGCAGGGATTTTGGTGACATGACCACCAGCGGACGGCGCATACCGCGCAGCGCCTGACGACGCAGCATGTGGTAAACCTGAGCCGGGGTGGACGGTACGCAAACCTGCATGTTCTGCTCAGCGCAGAGCTGCAGATAACGTTCCAGGCGCGCGGAGGAGTGCTCAGGACCCTGGCCTTCATAACCATGTGGCAGGAGCATCACCAGGCCACACATACGGCCCCATTTCTGTTCGCCAGAAGAGATGAACTGGTCGATAACCACCTGAGCACCGTTGGCGAAGTCACCGAACTGCGCTTCCCAGATGGTCAGCGTACGCGGCTCTGCGGTAGCGTAACCGTATTCGAAGGCCAGCACCGCTTCTTCAGAGAGCACGGAGTCCCAGACCTTGAACTGGCCCTGACCGTTGTGCACGTGCTGCAGCGGGGTGTAGGTTGAACCGTTAGACTGGTTGTGAACTACCGCGTGGCGGTGGAAGAAGGTGCCACGGCCCGCATCTTCACCGGACAGACGAACAGGAATACCTTCGTCAACCAGCGTCGCGTAAGCCAGCGTTTCTGCACCGCCCCAGTCGAACAGCTTCTCACCTGCCGCCATAGACTGACGGTCAGCATAAATTTTTGCCACGCGAGACTGCATCTCGATGGCGTCTGGCACGGTGCTGATGCGTTTAGCCAGCTCCTGCAGGCGCTTCATCTCGACCTTGTTCGGGTAACTCTCATCCCACTCGTGGTTGAGGTACGGCGACCAGGTAAAGGAGTGCATGTTCATCGGACGCAGCTCTTTCACCACGCACTCACCCGCATCCAGCGCGTCGCGGTAGAGGTTGACCATTTCGGTCGCATCTTCCAGCGTCGCCACTTTTTCGCTTTCCAGCTTGTCAGCGTAGATTTTGCGCGGCGTCGGGTGTTTTTTGATTTTCTGGTACATCAACGGCTGGGTTGCACTTGGCTCGTCGGCTTCGTTGTGGCCGTGACGGCGGTAGCAGAACAGGTCGATGAACACATCGCGTTTGAAGGTGTTACGGAAGTCCAGCGCCAGACGGGTCACGAAGGCGACCGCTTCCGGGTCATCCGCGTTCACGTGGAAGATTGGCGCCTGTACCATCTTGCCGATGTCGGTGCAGTAAGGGGTTGAACGCGCATCCAGCGGGTTAGACGTTGTGAAGCCCACCTGGTTGTTGATGACGATACGAACGGTACCGCCCACTTCATAACCACGCGCTTTGGACATGTTCAGGGTTTCCTGAACCACGCCCTGCCCTGTGACCGCCGCATCACCGTGAATGGTAATTGGCAGCACTTTGTTGCTGCTTGGCTCGTCCAGACGATCCAGACGCGCACGCACGGAACCGATAACTACCGGGCTGACGATCTCCAGGTGCGACGGGTTAAACGCCAGCGCCAGGTGAACCAGACCGCCTTCGGTTTCGATATCAGACGAGAAGCCCATGTGGTACTTCACGTCACCGGTGCCGAGATGTTCTTTATGTTTGCCCGCGAATTCGTCGAACAGGTCCTGCGGTTTTTTACCCAGCACGTTGACCAGCACGTTCAGACGACCACGGTGCGCCATGCCCAGTACCACTTCACGGGTACCGCTCTTGCCTGCATGACGAATCAGCTCTTTCAGCATTGGCACTAACGCATCGCCGCCTTCCAGCGAGAAGCGTTTTGCGCCCGGGAACTTCGCGCCCAGATAGCGCTCAAGACCTTCAGCTGCGGTCAGTTCGTTCAGGAAGCGTTTTTTCTCTTCAGAAGAGAACGTCGCGTGGCCCGCCACGGATTCAATGCGCTGCTGGATCCAGCGTTTCTCTTCGGTAGAAGTGATATGCATGTATTCCGCGCCGATGGAGCCGCAGTAGGTTTGCTTGAGGGCGTCGATCAGATCGCCCAGCTTCATCGTGTCTTTACCGATGGCAAAAGAACCTACGTTAAAGCTTTCCTGGAAATCGGCCTCGGTCAGATCGTGATACGCCGGATCGAGATCCGCCACACGGTCTTGTTTCCACAGTCCCAGCGGATCGAGATTCGCATGCTGGTGACCGCGGAAGCGATAAGCGTTAATAAGCTGCAGGACTTTAACCTGCTTCGCGTTGGTGTCAGGGTCGGAAATCGCAGAAGAGTAACGTGAGGCATCCTTCGCCAGACGACGGAAATAATCACGTGTTTTGGAATGGAATTGATCCGGTTTGACTCCCGTGCCAGGCAACTGCTGGAACATGGAACGCCAGTTTGCGTCCACTGAGTCAGGATCGGTTAAGAAGTCTTCATAGAGCTGTTCTATCCAGCTCTGGTTGGCACCAGAGAGGTAAGAAGAGTCCAGCCAGGCTTTCATTGCGCCGTTCTGCATCGTGATCCCTTAAGCATTTTTATGCTTACTTTCGCCGTAGAAACTACCACGCACACCGCGTGTACGTGCCGGGGTTCACCTGCGAGCTCTTTTCATTTGGCCCGCGAAGGAACCTTTAGAAACTGTCTAGACTTCAGGGCAGTTTTTAAAGGTTTCTGCAATCTATCCCCTCTCCCTTTGGGAGAGGGTTAGGGTGAGGGGGAACAGCGCCCCCTCTCACTACTTACTTACGCACTGCGCTGCAGCAGCATCGACTTAATATGGCCGATGGCGCGCGTCGGGTTCAGCCCCTTCGGACACACACTGACGCAGTTCATGATGCTATGGCAGCGGAATACGCTGAAAGCGTCACTTAAACCTTCCAGACGACTATCGGTTTCGGTGTCGCGGCTATCGATCAGGAAGCGATAGGCAGCCAGCAGACCGGCCGGGCCGATGAACTTGTCCGGGTTCCACCAGAACGACGGGCACGACGTTGAACAACATGCACAGAGAATACACTCATACAAGCCGTCGAGTTTTTCACGCTGCTCAGGAGACTGTAAATGCTCACGAGCGGGTGGATTTTGCCCATTATTCAATAAGTAAGGCTTAATCTTCTCATATTGTGCATAGAATTGCCCCATGTCTACCACCAAATCACGCACGACCGGCAGGCCTGGCAGAGGACGGATAACAATTTTCTGGCCCGGGCGCTGCAACGCGGAAATTGGCGTGATGCAGGCCAGACCATTTTTGCCGTTCATGTTGACGCCGTCAGAGCCACACACCCCTTCACGGCAGGAGCGACGGAACGACAGTGTCGGATCTTTTTCTTTCAGCTGGATTAACGCATCCAGCAGCATCATGTCACGACCTTCTTCCGCTTCCAGCGTGTAATCCTGCATGCGCGGAGCGTCATCTACATCCGGGTTATAACGATAAACTGAGAATTCGAGTTTCATTGTCCTGTCTCCGCATTAGTAAGTACGAATCTTCGGCGGGAACGCCGGACGCAGTTTCGGTTCCATGTTCACCTGACGGCGCGTCATGGTTTCCGACTCTGGCAGATACAGGGAATGGCACAGCCAGTTTTCATCGTCACGATCCGGGAAGTCGAAGCGGCTATGCGCGCCACGGCTTTCGGTACGGAAGTTGGCCGACATCGCGGTTGCGAACGCGGTTTCCATCAGGTTATCCAGCTCAAGACACTCAACGCGCTGGGTGTTGAACTCGCTGGAAGTATCATCCAGACGGGCGTTTTTCAGGCGCTCGCGGATCGCTTTCAGCTGCTCAAGACCTTTCGCCATCGCGTCACCTTCACGGAATACCGAGAAGTTGTGCTGCATACATTCCTGCAGCGCTTTGCGGATTTCCACCGGATCTTCACCGTTACGGTTACCGTTCCAGCGGTTCAGACGCTCAAGCGATGCATCAATTTCGTCGTCAGTGGCGTCACGCAGCGCGCCCTGTTCGGCAATGGATTCCTGCAGGTGCAGACCCACCGCACGACCAAACACCACCAGGTCCAGCAGGGAGTTCCCCCCCAGACGGTTGGCACCGTGTACGGACACACAGGCAATTTCGCCTACCGCGAACAGGCCTGGGATGACCACATCTTCGCCCTGCTCGTTCACGGTCAATGCCTGACCGGTCACTTTGGTCGGAATACCGCCCATCATGTAGTGGCAGGTAGGGATAACCGGAATCGGCTCTTTCACCGGGTCGACGTGGGCGAAGGTACGGGACAGTTCCAGAATACCCGGCAGACGGGATTCCAGTACCTCTTTACCCAGGTGGTCGAGTTTCAGCTTGGCGTGTGGACCCCATGGGCCATCACAGCCGCGACCTTCACGGATTTCGATCATGATGGAACGCGCCACCACGTCACGACCCGCCAGGTCTTTCGCATTCGGGGCATAACGTTCCATGAAACGTTCGCCGTGTTTATTCAGCAGGTAACCGCCTTCACCACGGCAGCCTTCGGTCACCAGAACGCCCGCACCGGCGATACCGGTTGGGTGGAACTGCCACATCTCCATATCCTGCACCGGCACGCCAGCGCGGATAGCCATCCCAACGCCGTCACCGGTATTGATGTGGGCGTTAGTGGTGGACTGGTAAATACGCCCTGCACCGCCGGTCGCCAGCACGGTTGCGCGCGCTTTGAAGTAGACCACTTCACCGGTTTCAATGCACAGCGCGGTACAACCAACAATCGCGCCATCGGCGTTTTTCACCAGATCCAGCGCATACCACTCGGAGAAGATAGTAGTGTGGTTTTTCAGGTTCTGCTGATACAGAGTATGCAGCAGCGCGTGACCGGTACGGTCAGCCGCTGCCGCGGTACGTGCAGCCTGCTCGCCGCCGAAGTTTTTCGACTGGCCGCCAAACGGACGTTGATAGATGGTGCCATTTTCCAGACGGGAGAACGGCAGACCCATATGATCCAGCTCCAGAATCGCTTCCGGGCCAGTCTTACACATATATTCGATGGCATCCTGGTCGCCGATGTAGTCGGACCCTTTTACCGTGTCGTACATGTGCCATTCCCAGTTATCTTCATGGGAGTTACCCAGCGCAACGGTAATACCGCCCTGCGCAGATACCGTGTGGGAACGGGTCGGGAATACTTTAGAGAGCAGCGCACAGGTCTGGCCGCTCTGGGAAATTTGCAGCGCGGCGCGCATACCTGCGCCACCCGCACCAATCACAACAGCATCAAATTCTCTGACTGGCAGTTTCATTACACACCCCACACCACAACGAATCCATAAATAACGTAAACCACCAGTGCAACGACAATGGCCAGTTGCAGAGGAAGGCGAATCGCCAGCGGTTTAACGTAATCGGTCAACACCTGCCACATGCCAATCCAGGCATGAATAAGAATGGAGAACAGCGCCAGCAGGGTGAACACTTTGGTGAAGGCAGATCCGAAGAACCCACTCCAGATTTCCCACGTCAGCGTGCCGCTGGTCGCGAAGAAACCGATCATATAGATGATGTAGAGGGTGAGAACGATGGCGGTAGCACGGACCAGAATGAAGTCATGTACGCCGTTGCGTCCTAATGCGGAGGCGTTGCTTACCATACGAGAACTCCTGCGAGAAGTGAAAGCACGACTGTAATCACAAATGAAATGTTAGCGGAACGTTTCCCGGCTTCGAAAGTCTCTTCCAGGTAACCAAAGTCCATCAGCATATGGCGAACACCCACCACAACGTGGTACGCCAGTGCGGTCAGAATGCCCCACATGATGAATTTCACGAAGAAGCTGTTCATGATGGCAGAGGCCTGGAGGAATCCTTCAGGAGAAGAGAGGCTGGTGCCCAGTAACCACAGCAGAATGCCTACCGCCACAAACGTAATCACACCCGATACACGGTGCAGAATGGACGCTATTGCTGTTACGGGGAACCGGATCGTTTTGAGATCCAGATTGACAGGTCTTTGTTTTTTCACATTTCTTATCATGAATAACGCCCACATGCTGTTCTTATTGTTTCCTTCCTCCGGACTGCGATGCGGGTCAGACAGCGTTCCTTTTCTATAACTGCGCGTCATGCAAAACATTGCTTCCAAATGCTAAAACGACACGTTACAACGCTGGGTGGCTCGGGATTGCAGGGTGTTCCGGAGACCTGGCGGCAGTATAGGCCGTTCACAAAATCATTACAATTAACCTACATACAGTTTGTCGGGTTTTCTCTGGAACAGTGATCAGGGTCACGATAACAACATCTTTTTAATTTTTAATCATCTGATTTGACAAATGTTAAACAATATTGTTACAAACGTCATCAGAAAAGGCATATAATGCGCAAAAGTTATGAGGTCTCTCTTTCACCTGACAAATAGTTATGTAACAGTGTGATGGTATTGACCGAAGTTATCAGGACAGTTATTAGTGATATACAGGTTTGAAAAATTCGGACTGCAAAAACGCTGATTTGCTGTTGTTTCACTGATATTTCATTCGTTTACCTGCAAGGCGCCATAGCTCTGTACCCTGGTTTGTCCTCGTGAGCTGAGCGGTAAGCCAAATAACAATCTGGTAACGGTGATTAACAGCTGAAAGCAAATCCGGTAAAGCGCAGTCTTAAGCATAAGGCGCTAAGGAGACCGTAAATGGCTGATACAAAGGCAAAACTCACCCTCAACGGTGGTGATGCTATTGAACTGGATGTGCTAAAAGGCACGCTCGGTCAGGATGTTATTGATATCCGTACGCTGGGTTCCAAAGGAGTGTTCACCTTTGACCCTGGATTTACCTCTACCGCATCTTGCGAATCCAAAATCACCTACATTGACGGTGACGAAGGTATCCTGCTCCATCGCGGCTTCCCCATCGATCAGTTAGCCACCGAATCCAACTATCTGGAAGTGTGCTACATCCTGCTGAACGGCGAAAAGCCGACGCAGGCTCAGTATGATGAATTCAAAACCACCGTCACCCGTCACACCATGATCCATGAGCAGATTACCCGTCTGTTCCATGCGTTCCGTCGTGACTCTCACCCGATGGCGGTGATGTGCGGGATTACCGGTGCGCTGGCGGCGTTCTACCACGACTCCCTTGACGTGAATAACCCACGCCACCGCGATATCGCAGCGTTCCGCCTGCTGTCCAAAATGCCAACCATGGCAGCGATGTGTTACAAATACTCCATCGGTCAGCCGTTCGTGTATCCACGTAACGACCTCTCCTATGCCGGTAACTTCCTGCGCATGATGTTCTCCACGCCGTGCGAAGAGTACGAAGTGAACCCGGTGCTGGAACGCGCGATGGACCGTATTCTGATCCTGCACGCTGACCATGAACAGAACGCCTCTACCTCCACCGTCCGTACCGCAGGCTCTTCAGGTGCGAACCCGTTCGCCTGTATCGCTGCGGGCATCGCCTCCCTGTGGGGACCGGCGCACGGCGGCGCGAACGAAGCTGCACTGAAGATGCTGGAAGAGATCAGCACCGTTGAGCACATTCCTGAATTCGTGCGCCGCGCGAAAGACAAGAATGACTCCTTCCGTCTGATGGGCTTCGGTCACCGTGTGTACAAAAACTACGACCCACGTGCAACCGTGATGCGTGAAACCTGCCACGAAGTGCTGAAAGAGCTGGGCACCAAAGACGATCTGCTGGAAGTGGCGATGGAGCTGGAACACATCGCGCTGAACGACCCGTACTTCATCGAGAAGAAACTCTACCCGAACGTAGACTTCTACTCTGGCATTATTCTGAAAGCGATGGGCATTCCGTCTTCCATGTTCACCGTGATCTTCGCCATGGCACGTACCGTGGGCTGGATTGCGCACTGGAACGAAATGCACAGCGAAGGCATGAAAATCGCCCGTCCTCGTCAGCTGTATACCGGCTACGAGCAGCGTGATTTTAAGTCTGATCTTAAGCGCTAAAAGACGTGGGTGCGGCCTGATGTCCTCACCCCGGCCCTCTCCCACCGGGAGAGGGTGAAAACATTAAAAACGGTAACCTGAGGGTTACCGTTTTACTTTTTACCTCTGGCACCCGGGACACCAGTAAAACGGTCGTGAAGAGAGCGTTGTCTTCTCAATCACCCCACCGCACCGCTCGCACCTCTTCCCCGCCCGATGAAACACCTTAAAGCGGAACAGCGCCCCGTGATGCTTGTTGTCATCTACCACGCCGCGGGTGTTGTACGATAGCCGCGGAATATCCAGCAGCGCGTGAGAGAGCATTTCCAGCTGGTCATCGCTCAACTGCGACGCTTTATGCTGTGGTGCCAGCCCGACCTCCCAGAGAATTTCGACGCGAAGGTAATTGCCTAATCCGGCCAGGAACGCCTGATCGAGCAGTAGCCCGGAAAATTGCCGGTTGCGGAATTTAGGGGATAACAGGCGGGCTTTGACATCGTTCGCCGTCAGACGCATATCCAGCACGTCCGGCCCAACCCGCTGTAAGAACGGGTGCGTAAGCAGTTGCTCCGGCGTTAACATTTCGATATCAGACGCGCTATACAGCAAAATCGCTTTATCCGCGGTTTGCAGCCTGACGCGCAGCACACGGGTGGTTTGCGGCTGCTCGTTGGCGTTAACCACCCGCCAGACGCCATAAAGCTGGTTGTGGCTGTATAACGTCAGGTTATGGGAGAAATGCGTGAGTAACGCCTTTCCCCGTGTTTCGATGTGGGTCACCGCTTGTCCCACCAGCGGTGCTTCAAACGGCTTCAGTTGAGGAAAAGCAAACCAGACGTCCGTCAGGGGTTTGCCTTTTATCGCCGCCTCGAGGCTATCCGCAGCGCGGCGGATCTCCGGGCCTTCTGGCATCTCTTTATCCTTATGATTTTCAGGCGCTGACGAGGATCCCCTGCTCTGCAAACGCCGCCCGTAAGCGGCGGGCAAACTGCAGCGCGTGCTCGCCATCACCGTGTAAGCATACTGTGTCAGCCTGAACGCTGGCCATTGTACCCTCGACCGTTGTTACTGTTCCCTCGCGCACCATCTGAAGGGTCTGCGCCAGCGCCAGAGACTCATCGGTGATCAGCGCGTTGGGCCGGGAACGGGGAACCAGGGTTCCGTCGGGCTGATAGCCTCGGTCGGCAAACACTTCCTGGCGGGTGGTTAACCCCAGACGCTGACCGGCGCGAATCAGCTCGCTCCCCGCCAGGCCAACCAGGATCAGTTGTGGGTTGCAATCGAACACCGCCCGGGCGATGGCCTCTGCCAGCGCGGGGTCGTTCGCCGCCTGATTATAGAGCATGCCGTGCGGCTTCACGTGGCGCAGCGCGCCCTGCTGCGAACGCACAATCGCCTCGAGCGCGCCAATCTGGTAAAGCGTCTGGGCGTAGACCGTCTCGGGCGGGAGATCCATCGCCGTGCGGCCAAAATTCTCCCGGTCAGGGAAGCTCGGATGCGCCCCTATCGCAACACCATTTTTGATGGCGTTGCGCACGCTCGCCAGCATCGTTTGGGCATCACCCGCGTGAAAACCGCAGGCGATATTCACCGAGGTGACCAGGGTCATCAGTTCAGCGTCGGCGCTGCCGCCCTCGCCCAGATCGGCGTTTAAATCAATCTTTACCATCAAGCCTCCACGCCAGTTGTTCCAGATAACGCTGCTGGTCCTGCCGCGCCTTCAGCGCCTCCTCCAGGGAGCATTGCACGAAGTGAATCGGCTGTCCGAGAGGGATTTGCGCCAGATGGTAGCGATCGGCCTCAATAATGCAGGCGATACGCGGGTAACCGCCCGTGGTCTGTGCATCGTTCATCAACACAATCGGTTGACCGTTACCCGGTACCTGAATGACGCCGGGCAACAGACCGTGTGAAAGCAGCTCGCGGTCCGTCGTACGGGTCAGCGGCTGCCCCTGAAGACGATACCCCATGCGGTTACTCTGCGGGCTAATCTTCCACGGCGAGCGCCAGAAAGACTCCTGAGACACCTCATCAAATTCCTGATACTCCGGCCCCGGCAGGGCGCGGATCTGGTTTCCCCACAGGAGCTGTTTTACACCCTGCGCGGTTGAAAAGTGCCGCGTTGACGGTTTTATCGCCAGACGATCGCCATCGCGCAACAAACGTCCTTCGTGACCGCCAATTCCGGCTTTCTGATCGGTACTGGATGAGCCCAGCACCTCCGGCACATCAATCCCACCGGCAACGGCAAGATAACTGCGAACCCCATGCTGAGGTCGCTTAAGCGTTAAACGTTGTCCGGCTTTTGCCCGCAGTCGCCAGCCGGTCCAGACCGCTTTGCCATCAAGCGTGGCATCGCACCCGGCGCCGGTTAACGCAAACCAGGTCTCCTGACTAAATTCAATGACACACTGCCCCAGCGTAATTTCGAGCGCAGCCGTATTGCCGGGATTGCCCACCAGCACGTTGGCAATCTCCAGTGCTGGCCTGTCCAGCGCGCCACAGTAGCTCACGCCAGACTGGCGCATGCCAAAGCGACCCGCATCCTGAACAGAGGTGTAAAGCCCGGCGCGAATAAGCGTTAACATACCCCCTCCTTCTGCGGGATAAAGCGAAGGGTGTCGCCAGGACGCAGGAGGACCGGCGAGTCCAGGCCCGGTTCAAATAACGGCATCGACGTGTGTCCGATAAGCTGCCAGCCCCCCGGCGACGCCAGCGGATAAATGCCCGTCTGTTCGCCGCCAATCGCGACGGTACCCGCCGGCACGCTCAGACGCGGCTCAGCGCGACGTGGCGTATGCAGTGCCGAAGGGAGTCCGCCCAGATACGGGAAGCCCGGCTGGAATCCCAAAAACCAGACCACATAATCAACGGAGGCGTGCAGCTCAACGACCTGTTTTTCGGTTAGCCCACTGTGTTCAGCCACCACGCCAAGATCGGGTCCCCCTGTGCCCCCATACACCACCGGGATCTCAATCGTGCGGGATTCCGGCTCCAGCGCTTCGCTCTCCTCCCACCAGCGCTGTAAACGTTCAATGGCATCCAGTGCCAGCGTATGCGGATTACGCAGCACCACGGTGATGTTATTCATCCCCGGGATCGCTTCAACCACCTCCGGCACATCCACCAGACGCTGCGTTAACCGCCAGATACGCTTTTGGGTAGCAAGGGTGACGGGCGGCTCCAGCTCCAGCACCACCGCCGTTTCCCCCAGAAGATAACAACGCGCTCGCTGCACTCAGGTACCTCTCATCAGGCCGGGTTAGGGATATCAATAAAGGTGACATCCAGATCGGTATTTTCGGTCAGCCATTCGCTCAGGGCGCGAATGCCGCCGCGCTCGGTGGCGTGGTGACCTGCCGCGTAAAAATGCAGCCCCTGTTCACGGGCTGAATGGATGGTCTGCTCTGAGACTTCCCCGGTAATAAAGGCATCAACACCAAAACGCGCGGCGCTATCGATAAAGCCCTGACCGCCACCGGTGCACCAGGCGACACGCTTCACCGTATCCGGGCCGGTATCGCCGCTCCACAGCGGACGGCGGCCCAGACGTGCTTCAATCCAGGAGGCCAGCTCAAGACCCGGTACCGGCATCGACAGCTCGCCCCACGGTACCAGCGGCTCAATTTCACCCATCACGGTGATCCCTAACAGCTGCGCGAGCTGGACGTTGTTGCCAAGCTCGGGATGAGCGTCCAGCGGCAGGTGATAGCCATAGAGGTTGATATCATTTGCCAGCAACGTTTTCAGACGGTTGCGCTTCATGCCGCGAACGATCGGTGATTCGTTCTTCCAGAAATAGCCGTGATGGACGATGACCGCATCGGCCTCCTGACGCACGGCTTCATCCAGCAACGCCTGACTGGCGGTCACACCGGTGATAATTTTTTGCACCGTGTCGCGCCCTTCAACCTGTAACCCGTTCGGGCCGTAGTCGCTGAAGGCACTGCTGTTCAGTTTTTCGTTGATCAGACTTTCCAGTTCGGTATTTTTCATCATGACTCTCTTACGCTTTGCGGGCCGCTTCGTACGCCGCCAGCGTGGCGACGCGCGCCTGTTTATGTTCAACAATCGGACGAGGATAATCGAGTATTACGCCCTGTTTGTCCGCCCATGCCCACGGGTCGTGGATCGCCTTAGCGGGAACCGCTTTCAGCGCAGGCAACCAGTGGCGGATAAACGTCCCGTCCGCATCAAATTTTTGTCCCTGCGTGGTGGGATTAAAAATCCGGAAGTAAGGTGCCGCATCGGTTCCGGTCGAGGCCGCCCATTGCCAGCCGCCATTATTCGCCGCGAGATCGCCATCGATCAGCTGAGAAATAAAATACCGCTCCCCGACACGCCAGTCGATAAGCAGATCTTTCACCAGGAAGCTGGCGGTAATCATCCGCAGGCGGTTATGCATCCATCCAGTTTCATTCAGCTGGCGCATCGCGGCGTCCACAATCGGGTAGCCGGTTTCACCCTTTTGCCAGGCCTGCAGCAGCATCTCGTTTTGCTGCCACTGCACATTTTCGGTCCAGCGAATGAAAGGACGATGTTTACATAATTCAGGGTGATACGTCATCAGATGACGATAGAATTCGCGCCAGATAAGCTCGTTAAGCCATACCGAGCCAGCGCCCCCCTCCAGCGCCTGGGGCTGCTCTGCCAGAAGACGGTGTAAACACTGGCGCGGAGAAAGCACGCCCAGCGCTAAACAGGCTGACAACCGGCTGGTACCTTCAATGGCGGGGAAATCCCGGCGTGCCTCGTAAGCGGCCGCCCCCGTTTTGCAGAACTGGCGCAGCTGCGCGATTGCCGCTTTTTCATCAGCCGGGAATAAAGAGTGGTCATACGCCTGTTGCGGATAGTCAAACGTTAGTTCAGGCAGGTCGTTTACACACTCCCCTCGTGCGGACGGCGCGGCAACACACTCCGGCAACGCCTCTTTCAGCCGTTTGATAAATGCATTTTTAAACGGCGTAAAGACCTTATACATCTCGCGATTGCCGGTCATCACGCTGCCCGGCGCCAGCATGACGCTGTCATCAAATCCCTGACACTCTACATTCCCGAGGATGCGCTCAAGCTCGCGATCGCGCTGCTGTTCATTGAATTCGTACTGGTAGTTGTAAAAAAGATGCGTAACGTCGTTCTGCTGACACACCTCCTGTACCGCGCTGAGCTGAGCGGTAAAATCGCTGACCTCTTTGTAAATCAACGGAATGCCTTTTTCCGCCAGCGAACGTTGCAGGGCATTCAGATGCGAACAGAGATAAGCGGCTTGTCGGGGGGCCATATCATGCTGCTGCCACTGTCCGGGAGTAGCGATAAACAGCGCCAGCACGCGGGCGTGTTCAGAGCGACAGGCCGCCGCCAGGGCGATGTTGTCATGCAGGCGCAGATCCGCGCGAAACCAAACCAGATGGGTGGGCATAAAACTCCAGGCAATTGTCCATTATGTCCGTAAGGGCATGCCGTAAAACGAAAAAGGCACGCATTGAACTACTTTGCCATGAAGTGTAGACAGGATGAAATAAGGTAGTGGCTGTTGATGACTCAGAATAAGAAGATATGCCTGAAAACCCCCCAACGAACCGCGAATCCGGAGGGACAAAAAAAACCGCCACATTGCTGTAGGCGGTTTGTTTATTGCTGTGTGTAGTCTTTTTATTAGTAGAAATCACAGGTCGCTTTTTCGGCCTGATCCATCCATACCGGTTTCTCGCTGGTTTTTGCCCAGACGCGGTGCAGATAGCTGTAAAAACGTGCGCGATCTTTCCAGAACAACATCACCGGCAGGGCCAGCACGCCAGCCACTACGGCGAAAGCGCGACGCATGAACACGATATGAGCCGGATACTCTTTATAAAGATCCATATTTTTCTCCCCTGTAGTTGGCCGGAAACTGACTCCGGAAAATTCAAAAACTGTGACCTGGCTAAAATAATATCGCTTTGTTTGTAATTTTACTACTCATCCGACCACTTATTTTAGCCGTTTAGCCAAAATTTACATTCACACCGTAATTAAGTTACAAAAAAGTTAACAATTTACTTATCAATAGTTAAATTGTGGGCTTTGCCATTTTTATACTTTTTTTACACCCCTCGTCCTGATTTTTGCGAAATCTTTGCGCCATAAATCCTACCGTTAGCACAAATACAAATGTCACCCGGAGGTGGATTGTGAGTGCAGGCCTTATTGCCGGCATCGTGCTGGTATTCCTGTTATTGGGTTATCTGGTTTATGCCCTGATTAATGCGGAGGCATTCTGATGGCTGCTCAGGCGTTTTTGCTTATTGCCAGTTTTTTAGGGGTGTTGTTCCTGCTGGCAAGACCGCTGGGAACAGTGCTGGCAAGGATGATTAACAACGTGGCGCTGCCGGTGGCAGGTCGCGTTGAAAAAGGGATCTGGCGCGTTCTGGGCATTCGGGAGGGGGAAATGAACTGGCGCCAGTATCTGATGGCGCTCCTGCTGCTGAATATTGTCGGCCTCATCGTCCTCTTCAGCATGCTGATGCTGCAGGGGAGCTTACCGCTCAACCCGCAGCAGTTGCCGGGTCTGTCCTGGCATCTGGCGCTGAACACGGCAGTCAGCTTTGTCACTAACACCAACTGGCAGTCCTATGCCGGGGAAACCACGCTGAGCTACTTTAGCCAGATGGCCGGGTTAACCGTGCAAAACTTCCTCTCTGCTGCCACCGGTATTGCGGTGATCTTCGCGCTCACGCGTGCCTTTGCGCGTCAAAATATCAGCACGCTGGGCAACGCATGGGTCGATCTGACACGCATCACGCTGTGGATACTGCTCCCTGTTGCCCTCATTATCGCGCTGTTCTTTATTCAGCAAGGTACCCTGCAAAACCTGCTGCCCTACGCGCCGTATACTTCTCTGGAAGGGGCAAAACAGCTTTTGCCGATGGGGCCGGTGGCCTCGCAGGAAGCCATTAAGATGCTCGGGACTAACGGCGGTGGCTTCTTCAACGCCAACTCGTCGCATCCGTTTGAAAACCCAACAGCGCTGACCAACTTTGTCGAAATGCTGGCGATCTTCCTGATCCCCGCCGCGCTCTGTTTTGCCTTTGGCGATGTGGTCAACGACCGCCGTCAGGGACGCACCCTTCTGTGGACCATGTCTCTGATCTTCGTGGTCTGCGTCGCGCTGGTGATGTGGGCGGAATGGAAAGGTAATCCGCATTTCCTGACGCTGGGCGCTGACAGCGCGATCAACATGGAAGGGAAAGAGAGTCGCTTTGGCATCCTGTCCAGCAGTTTGTTTGCCGTGGTTACCACCGCAGCCTCGTGCGGGGCGGTTAACGCCATGCATGACTCCTTTACGGCACTGGGTGGCATGATCCCAATGTGGCTGATGCAGATTGGCGAAGTGGTGTTTGGCGGCGTGGGCTCTGGTCTTTACGGCATGCTGCTGTTTGTGCTGCTGGCGGTGTTTATCGCCGGTCTGATGATTGGCCGTACCCCGGAATACCTGGGCAAAAAAATCGACGTCCGGGAAATGAAATTAACCGCGCTGGCCATTCTGGTCACGCCTGCCCTCGTGCTGCTCGGCACCGCGCTGGCACTGATGACCGAAGCCGGCCGCAGCGGCATCTTTAACCCGGGTATCCATGGCTTTAGTGAAGTGCTCTACGCCGTCTCGTCTGCGGCGAACAACAACGGCAGCGCCTTTGCAGGCTTAAGTGCCAACTCGCCTTTCTGGAACTGTCTGCTGGCATTCTGCATGTTTGTCGGCCGCTTCGGCGTGATTGTGCCGGTGATGGCCATCGCCGGATCGCTGGTAAATAAAAAAATCCAACCGACCACCACCGGCACATTACCGACACACGGTGCGCTGTTTATTGGCCTGCTGACCGGCACCGTGTTGCTGGTAGGCGCCTTGACCTTTAT
Organism: Enterobacter cloacae complex sp. IR5384; assembly: GCF_049237265.1. Classification (NCBI taxonomy): domain Bacteria; kingdom Pseudomonadati; phylum Pseudomonadota; class Gammaproteobacteria; order Enterobacterales; family Enterobacteriaceae; genus Enterobacter; species Enterobacter cloacae complex sp. IR5384. The sequence goes on from NZ_JBMKHJ010000005.1 coordinate 74,196, forward strand.
CCCCGCCCTCGCGTTAGGCCCGGTCGCGGAAACCCTCTCTTTACGCTGATTTTGCGGAGAATTGTCATGAGTCGTAAACAACTGGCCCTGTTCGAACCGTCGTTAGTTCGTCAGGCCCTCATGGATGCGGTGAAAAAGCTGAGCCCGCGCGTACAGTGGCACAACCCGGTGATGTTTATCGTCTGGGCAGGCAGCGTGCTGACTACCGTCCTGGCGCTTGCCATGGGAACAGGTCACCTCCCGGGCAACGCGATGTTCACCGGAGCCATCAGCCTGTGGCTGTGGTTTACCGTGCTGTTTGCCAACTTTGCCGAGGCGCTGGCGGAAGGCCGCAGTAAAGCGCAGGCCAACAGCCTGAAAGGGGTAAAAAAGACCGCCTTCGCACGTAAATTACGTGAGCCAAAATACGGCGCGCAGATGGACCACGTGCCGGCAGATGAGCTGCGTAAAGGCGATGTGGTGCTGGTGGAAGCCGGTGACATCATCCCCTGTGATGGCGAAGTCATTGAAGGGGGCGCCTCGGTAGACGAGAGCGCCATTACCGGGGAATCCGCGCCGGTCATTCGTGAATCTGGCGGTGACTTCGCCTCGGTCACGGGCGGGACGCGTATTCTCTCCGACTGGCTGGTGATCCAGTGCAGCGTCAACCCGGGTGAAACCTTCCTCGACCGGATGATCGCCATGGTAGAAGGCGCACAGCGTCGTAAAACACCCAACGAAATTGCCCTCACCATTTTGCTGGTGGCGCTGACCATCGTCTTCCTGTTGGCTACCGCCACGCTGTGGCCCTTCTCCAGCTATGCGGGCACCGCGGTCAGCATCACCGTGCTGGTGGCGCTGCTGGTCTGCCTGATCCCAACCACCATCGGCGGCCTGCTCTCCGCTATTGGTGTGGCGGGTATGAGCCGCATGCTGGGCGCGAACGTTATCGCCACCAGCGGACGCGCCGTAGAGGCCGCCGGTGACGTGGATGTGCTGCTGCTGGATAAAACCGGGACCATCACCCTCGGCAACCGCCAGGCCTCCGAGTTTTTACCTGCCCCGGGCGTGGATGAAAAAACGCTGGCCGATGCCGCCCAGCTCTCGTCTCTTGCCGATGAAACGCCGGAAGGCCGCAGCATCGTCATTCTGGCGAAACAGCGCTTTAATCTGCGCCAGCGTGATGTGCAGAGCCTGCACGCCACTTTTGTCCCCTTCACGGCACAAACCCGAATGAGCGGTATCAACATTCAGGAGCGCATGATCCGTAAAGGTTCCGTTGATGCCATTCGTCGCCACATTGAAGCCAACAACGGCCATTTTCCACCGGAAGTGGACAATCTGGTTGAGAGCGTTGCCCGCCAGGGGGCCACACCGCTGGTCGTAGCCGAAGGGGCGAATGTGCTGGGGGTGATTGCGCTGAAGGACATCGTCAAAGGCGGCATTAAAGAGCGTTTCGCACAGTTGCGTAAAATGGGGATCAAAACGGTGATGATCACCGGGGATAACCGGCTGACTGCCGCCGCGATTGCCGCAGAAGCGGGCGTGGATGATTTCCTCTCGGAAGCCACACCGGAAGCCAAGCTGGCGTTGATCCGTCAGTACCAGGCGGAAGGTCGTCTGGTCGCGATGACCGGTGACGGCACCAACGACGCCCCTGCCCTCGCACAGGCCGACGTGGCGGTGGCGATGAACTCCGGTACCCAGGCGGCAAAAGAGGCGGGCAACATGGTCGATCTTGACTCTAACCCGACCAAGCTGATTGAAGTGGTGCATATCGGTAAACAGATGCTGATGACGCGCGGGTCATTAACCACGTTCAGTATCGCCAATGACGTGGCGAAGTATTTCGCCATTATTCCCGCAGCGTTTGCGGCCACCTATCCGCAGCTAAACGCGCTGAACGTGATGCATCTGCACTCCCCGTCTTCGGCCATTCTCAGTGCGGTGATTTTCAACGCCCTGATTATTGTCTTCCTGATCCCGCTGGCGCTGAAAGGGGTGAGCTATAAACCGCTGACGGCTGCTGCCATGCTGCGCCGTAACCTGTGGATTTACGGGCTGGGCGGGCTGCTGGTGCCCTTTATCGGGATTAAAGCTATCGACCTGCTGTTAACGCTGTTCGGGCTGGTTTAAAAGGTGAATCAAATGACGATGTTACGTCCCGCTATACTTCTGTTTATTCTGCTGTCTCTCATTACCGGTGGGCTTTACCCGCTGCTGACCACCGCGTTGGGCCAGTGGTGGTTCAAGGATCAGGCCAATGGCTCGCTGATCATACAGCAGGGTGAAAACCGCGGCTCCCGCCTGATTGGTCAAAACTTTACGGACGCCCGGTACTTTCAGGGACGCCCTTCCGCTACCGCCGATAGCCCGTATAATCCGATGGCATCCGGCGGGAGCAACCTGGCGGGCAGTAATCCTGAACTGGACAAAGCCATCGCTGAGCGTGTGGCGGCCCTGCGCAGCGCCAACCCGCAGGCCAGCCGGGAGATTCCAGTGGAACTGGTGACCGCCTCCGCCAGTGGGCTGGACTACAGCCTGACGCCTGAAGCGGTGGCCTGGCAGATACCGCGCGTCGCCGCGGCCCGTCATCTGAGCGTCGAGCAGGTCAGTCAGCTGGTGGCAGCGCACACGCAAAAGCCGCTGGTCAGTTTTATTGGCATGCCGGTAGTAAATATTGTTGAGCTGAATCTGGCGCTGGACGCGCTAAGGAATAACTAAATGACCGACGAGCCCTTGCGCCCGGATCCTGACAGGCTGCTGGAACAGACAGCTGAAGCCCATCGCGGCAAGCTGAAAATTTTCTTCGGCGCCTGCGCGGGCGTCGGGAAAACCTTCGCCATGCTGACAGAAGCTCAGCGGCTTCGGGCTCAGGGGCTCGATATTCTGATCGGCGTGGTGGAAACCCACGGCCGTAAAGAGACCGCGGCGTTGTTAAAGGGGCTGGCCACGCAGCCTCCTCGCCGTATCAGCCATCGTGGCAGGCTGGTGACGGAGTTTGATCTCGACGCCGCCCTCGCCCGCCGCCCCGCCCTTATTCTGATGGACGAACTGGCGCACAGCAATGCGCCAGGCTCGCGACACCCCAAACGCTGGCAGGACGTAGAAGAGTTACTTGAAGCCGGGATTGACGTCTTCACCACGGTGAATGTTCAGCATCTTGAAAGCCTGAACGACGTGGTCAGCGGCGTGACCGGCATTCAGGTGCGCGAAACGGTGCCGGATCCGTTCTTTGACTCCGCTGATGAAGTGGTGCTGGTGGACCTGCCGCCAGACGATCTGCGCCAGCGCCTGCATGAAGGGAAAGTCTATATTGCAGGCCAGGCCGAACGCGCCATCGAACACTTCTTTCGTAAAGGCAACCTGATTGCCCTGCGCGAACTGGCCCTGCGCCGCACCGCCGATCGCGTGGATGACCAGATGCGTGCCTGGCGCGATCTGCAAGGACAGGAACGCGTCTGGCATACGCGGGATGCCATCCTGCTGTGCATTGGTCACGGTAGCGGCAATGAGAAGCTTGTTCGTACCGCCGCCCGGCTGGCTGCGAAATTTGGCAGCGTCTGGCATGCGGTGTATGTCGAAACGCCGCAGCTTCACGCCCTGCCAGAAAACCAGCGTCGCGCGATCCTGAGTTCGCTGCGCCTGGCCCAGGAGCTGGGGGCGGAAACCGCGACCCTCTCCGATCCGCAGGAAGATAAGGCTATTCTGCGCTACGCACGTGAGCACAACCTGGGCAAAATTGTCATTGGTCGTCGCCAGCACCGGCGCTGGTTTAGCCGCGAATCGTTTGCCGACAAGCTGGCCCGGCGTGCGCCCGACCTGGATCTGGTGGTCGTGGCGCTGGACGACAAACCCACGCCGTTACCCAACCGCGCGCCAGACAGCCGCACGTTCACCGATAAATGGCGCATCCAGCTTCGCGGTTGCCTTATCGCCGTCGTGCTTTGCGCCCTGATTACCTTTATTGCCAGCCAGTGGCTGATTGCGTTTGATGCCGCCAACCTGGTGATGATCTACCTGCTCGGCGTGGTGGTGGTGGCGCTCTTTTACGGGCGCTGGCCGTCAGTCCTGGCAACGGTGATTAACGTCATCAGCTTCGATCTCTTCTTTATCGACCCGCGCGGAACGCTTGCCGTCTCGGATGTACAGTACGTCCTCACGTTTGCCGTCATGCTCACCGTCGGGCTGGTGATCGGGAATCTGACGGCAGGCGTTCGCTATCAGGCGCGTATCGCCCGCTATCGTGAACAGCGCACCCGACATTTATACGAGATGTCTAAATCGCTGGCGGTGGGCCGCACGCCGCTGGATATCGTCCAGACCAGCGAGCAGTTCATCCGCTCGACATTTAACGCCAGCAACCTGATTTTACTCCCGGATGAGCACGGTAAGCTGCGCCCGCTGACGTCGGCCACGGGCATGACGCCGTGGGATGAGGCCATTGCACGCTGGAGCTTCGATAAAGGGTTACCGGCAGGCGCAGGGACAGACACCCTCCCCGGCGTGCCGTATCAGATCCTGCCGCTGCGCAGTGCAGATAAAAATCAGGGGCTGGTCATCGTCGAGCCTTCTAATCTGCGCCAGCTGATGATCCCCGAGCAGCAGAGGCTGCTCGAGACCTTTACGTTGCTGGTTGCCAGCGCCCTGGAGCGGCTGGCGCTGACGGCCAGCGAAGAACAGGCCCGGCTGGCAAGCGAGCGCGAAAGTATTCGCAACTCGCTGCTGGCAGCGCTCTCACACGATCTTCGCACGCCTCTCACCGTGCTGTTTGGCCAGTCGGAAATTCTGACCCTGGATCTGGCGGCGGAAGGTTCAAAACACGCCCTGCAGGCCAGCGAGATCCGCCAGCACGTGCTGAACACCACGCGGCTGGTGAATAACCTGCTCGATATGGCGCGGATACAGTCTGGCGGGTTCAACCTCAAAAAAGAGTGGCTCACGCTTGAGGAAGTGGTAGGAAGCGCGCTGAAAATGCTGGAGCCCGGTCTCGGCGGACGGCATATCGCCCTGAACATGCCCGATCCCCTGACATTAATTCACGTTGATGGCCCGCTGTTTGAGCGGGTGTTAATTAATCTGCTGGAAAATGCGGGTAAATATGCCGGAGCACACGCGCAAATTGGGGTGAATGCTTCGGTGGAAGATCACACCCTGCGGCTCGACGTCTGGGACACCGGGCCCGGTATTCCTGCCGGGCAGGAAAAAGCGATATTCGAAAAATTCTCACGGGGCAATAAAGAGTCTGCCATTCCGGGGGTTGGGCTGGGTCTGGCGATCTGCCAGGCCATTATTGACGTCCATGGCGGCACCATTTCGGCGGAGAACCGCCCGGAAGGAGGTGCACGTTTTTGTGTTACACTTCCTCTGGACATCCCGCCAGAACTTGATGAATTACCAGAGGATTTGTGATCAACGTCCTGATTGTAGAAGATGAACTCGCCATTAGCCGGTTTCTGCGCGCTGCGCTGGAAGGTGACGGTCTGCGCGTTCATGATGCCGGTACGCTCCAGCGCGGGTTGATTGAAGCCGCTACCCGCAAGCCGGACCTGGTGATCCTCGATCTTGGTTTGCCGGATGGCGACGGTATCGATTTTATTCGCGAGGTGCGCCAGTGGAGCCAGATGCCCATTCTGGTGCTCTCCGCACGCACCGAAGAGTCGGATAAAATCGCCGCGCTGGATGCCGGGGCGGACGACTATCTTATTAAACCTTTTGGGATTGGTGAGTTACAGGCTCGCCTTCGTGTGGCGCTGCGTCGCCACGGTGCCGCCACGCCTGCCGACCCGACGTACACTTTCGGTGATGTGCAGGTCGATCTCGCTTCGCGACGTATTATGCGTGGTGAAGAGGAGATCCATCTCACGCCGATAGAGTTCCGTCTGCTTGCGGTTTTGCTCAACAACCACGGTAAGGTGCTGACCCAACGTCAGCTGCTGGCTCAGGTGTGGGGACCCAACGCCGTGGAACATAGTCACTATTTACGCATATATATGGGCCACCTGCGCCAGAAACTTGAAACCGACCCCGCACGTCCTCGCCATTTATTAACTGAAACCGGTATCGGTTATCGGTTTATGCTTTGAATAACTATTCAATTTTATTTCCAATAAAAACAAACCCACCCACATAATTCCGTTTAAATAAGCCATAAGCGATAATTTTGGTTTATTTTCGCTCATTCAAAACAGAAACAACACAATCCGTTAACGCATCATCAACAAACCAGTGTTTTGATCTGCGATATTCATCGAAAACGAATAATTATTTCTGATTTGATCGGTTAAGGGTGATCTGATTCACAGTTAATCGCTTTTTCCTGGATAAAATGACCATGCTTTCAATTACTGAAAGGAAAATGAAACATGGAAAACAATAATCGCTTGATGCCCCATATAAGGCGGACAACACATATCATGATGTTTGCCCACCGAAACTGCTTTGACTTCCATCTCTTTAATGCCCGGTAGTCCTTCGACTTCTGGCGCACCCGCTTGCAGGTTAACCTGAAAAAACTCTATTTTACAGGCCGTTGCCTGTGAAGGCGTGCGTTCATTCAATTTAATTCAGACTTATCCGCAGCCGGGCGGACTGAATCTCATTCATTAAAAAGCAACTTACTGATTTTTTTATCAGCGGCCACACTTTGCTTTTTTTTCCGGACATTATCGATTTCTTTCTTGCGAGAAATCGAGGGACGAATATTGCCTGAAATAAAGAGAGAAAGATGAAAAGTTTAAAAATTGCAGCCAGCCGTGCATGCCCTGATTGCTTTACCACTCACCGTGAACTGGTAGATGTCAGCACCTCTGATTATATTGACGTCGCCGCCATTGTTCTGGCCGTGAGCGATATTTCCAGTGGCACTCTGGAAGAAATAGAAGCTACCGGGTTTGGTATTCCCGTATTTATTGCGACACATAAAGAAGAGTTCATTCCGGCTGAATATTTATCGCGCATCCACGGTGTGTTTGAGTGTTCAGAGACCAGTAACGACTTTTACGGACGTCAACTGGAAGCGGCTGCGCAGAAGTACGAAACCCAGCTACGCCCCCCGTTTTTCCGCGCACTGGTCGACTACGTGAATCAGGGCAACAGCGCATTCGATTGTCCGGGGCATCAGGGTGGGCAATTTTTCCGTCGTCATCCTGCCGGTAATCAATTTGTCGATTTCTTCGGCGAAACGCTTTTCCGCTCCGATCTGTGCAACGCCGACGTGGCCATGGGGGATCTGCTGATTCATGAAGGCGCGCCGTGCATTGCCCAGCAACACGCGGCGAAAGTGTTTAATGCGGATAAAACCTACTTTGTGCTGAACGGTACCTCATCATCCAACAAAGTGGTGCTAAACGCCCTGCTCACCCCCGGCGACCTGGTGCTGTTCGATCGTAATAACCACAAATCCAACCACCACGGAGCTCTGCTTCAGGCGGGTGCCACGCCGGTCTATCTGGAAACGGCGCGCAACCCGTACGGCTTTATTGGTGGGATTGATGCCCACTGCTTTGAGGAGAGCTACCTGCGCGAGCTGGTATCGGAAGTGGCACCGGGTCGTGCGCGTGACGAACGTCCGTTCCGTCTGGCGGTGATCCAGCTGGGCACCTACGATGGCACCATTTATAACGCCCGCCAGGTCGTCGATAAAATTGGTCACCTGTGCGACTACATCCTGTTCGATTCTGCCTGGGTGGGCTACGAGCAATTTATTCCGATGATGGCCGACTGCTCTCCGCTGCTGCTGGAGCTGAACGAAAACGATCCGGGGATCCTGGTTACCCAGTCAGTCCATAAACAGCAGGCGGGTTTTTCGCAGACCTCGCAAATTCACAAGAAAGACCGCCATATTAAAGGCCAACCGCGCTATGTCCCGCACAAGCGCCTGAATAACGCCTTTATGATGCACGCCTCCACCAGCCCGTTCTACCCCCTGTTTGCCGCACTGGATATCAACGCCCGCATGCACGAGGGGCAGAGTGGCCGCAATATGTGGATGGACTGCGTGGTTACCGGCATTGAAGCACGCAAGCTGATCCTGGAGAACTGCCAGTTTATTCGCCCGTTCGTGCCGGAGCTGGTAGATGGCCGTCCGTGGGAAAGCTGGGACACGGCTGAAATTGCCACCGACCTGCGCTTCTTCCACTTTGTGCCGGGTGAAAACTGGCACGCTTTTGAAGGGTATGCCGAGCATCAATACTTTATCGACCCGTGCAAACTGCTGTTGACCACGCCGGGCATCAACGCCCGTACCGGCGAGTATGAGGGTTTCGGCGTGCCCGCCACCATCCTGGCTAACTTCCTGCGTGAAAACAGCATCGTGCCGGAGAAATGCGATCTCAACTCGATCCTGTTCCTGCTGACCCCTGCGGAAGATATGGGCAAGCTGCAGCAGCTGGTGGCACAGTTAGTGCGTTTCGAAAAACTGCTTCAGACCGATGCGCCATTAAAAGAGGTGCTTCCGTCTATCTGTAAGCAATACCCGGAACGCTACGCCGGTTATACCCTGCGCCAGATATGCCAGGAGATGCATGAACTGTACGCCCGCCATAACGTGAAACAGCTGCAAAAAGAGATGTTCCGCAAGTCTCACTTCCCTCGCGTGATGATGAACCCGCAGGACGCAAACTATGCGTATCTGCGTGGTGAGGTTGAACTGGTCTCGCTGCGTGATGCGGAAGGCCGCATTGCCGCCGAAGGCGCCCTGCCTTACCCACCAGGCGTGCTGTGCGTGGTTCCGGGTGAAGTCTGGGGAGGCTCCGTCCTGCGCTACTTTGCCGCGCTGGAAGAGGGTATCAACCTTTTACCGGGCTTCGCACCGGAACTACAGGGTGTGTACGTCGAGGAGTGTGACGGACGCAAACAGGTTCGCTGTAACGTAATCAAACAACCCGCCGCTCAGCCCGCGCTGCTGAAAGGAGAAAAATTATGAGTAAGTCCAACAAGATGGGCGTGGTGCAACTGACCATCCTCACCATGGTTAACATGATGGGGTCAGGGATTATTATGCTGCCCACCAAACTTGCCGAGGTGGGTACCATTTCGATTATCTCCTGGCTGGTAACCGCGGTCGGCTCCATGGCGCTGGCATGGGCATTTGCCAAATGCGGAATGTTCAGCCGTAAGTCAGGCGGGATGGGCGGCTACGCCGAATACGCCTTCGGCAAATCTGGCAACTTTATGGCTAACTACACCTATGGCGTGTCGCTGCTGATCGCCAACGTGGCGATTGCCATTTCCGCCGTGGGTTACGGTACGGAGCTGTTTGGTGCCACGCTCAGCCCGGTGCAAATTGGTTTGGCCACCATCGGCGTATTGTGGATCTGCACCGTGGCCAACTTTGGCGGCGCGCGCATCACGGGTCAGTTAAGTAGCATCACCGTCTGGGGCGTGATTATCCCGGTTGTCGGGCTGTGCATCATCGGCTGGTTCTGGTTCAGTCCGACCCTGTACGCGAACTCCTGGAACCCGCACCATGTGCCGTTCTTTTCCGCTGTGGGGTCCTCTATCGCCATGACGCTGTGGGCCTTCCTCGGTCTGGAATCCGCCTGCGCAAACGCGGAAGTGGTAGAGAACCCGGAAAAGAACGTCCCGATTGCCGTTCTTGGCGGAACGCTGGGCGCGGCGGTGATCTATATCGTCTCCACTAACGTTATTGCCGGTATCGTACCGAACATGGATTTGGCTAACTCCACGGCGCCGTTTGGGCTGGCCTTCGCGCAGATGTTCACCCCGGAAGTCGGGAAAGTGATCATGGGGCTGATGGTCATGTCCTGTTGCGGTTCACTCCTCGGCTGGCAGTTCACCATCGCGCAGGTGTTTAAATCTTCGGCTGACGAAGGTTACTTCCCGAAAATCTTCTCCCGGGTGACCAAAGCCGATGCGCCGGTGCAGGGCATGCTGGCGATTGTCATCTTCCAGAGTGGGTTATCGCTGATGACCATTAGCCCGTCGCTGAACAGCCAGTTCAACGTGCTGGTCAACCTGGCGGTGGTGACAAATATCATTCCATATATTCTGTCGATGGCGGCGCTGGTGATCATTCAGAAGGTGGCGAAAGTCGATCCCCGTAAAGCACGGGCGGCCAATATTGTGGCGCTGATTGGGGCGATTTACAGCTTCTATGCGCTCTACTCATCCGGCCAGGAGGCGATGCTTTATGGTGCGATGGTGACCTTTATGGGCTGGACGCTGTACGGGCTGGTCTCACCGCGGTTTGAATTGAAGAATAAACATAGTTAGGTAAAAGCAAAACGGCAACCCAGAGGTTGCCGTTTTTCGTGTTTTCACCCTCTCCCTGTGGGAGAGGGCCGGGCTGATGCCCTCACCGAACACCACTTACGCGTTTTTCAGCACTTCGCTGACAATCTCTACCGCTTCTTTCTCAATCTGCTGGCGATGCTCAGCGCCGAGGAAGCTTTCACAATAGATTTTGTACGCATCTTCCGTACCGGATGGACGCGCGGCGAACCAGCCATTTTCGGTCATCACTTTCAGACCACCGATAGAGGCACCGTTACCCGGCGCTGCCGTCAGACGTGCCGTAATCGGATCACCGGCCAGCGTGCTGGCACTGACCATCTCCGGAGAGAGTTTAGACAGGGCAGCTTTCTGTGCGGAGGTCGCGCTTGCCTGGATACGGTTGTAGCTCGGAGCACCAAAGCGCGCCGCCAGCTCGTCGTAGTGTTCCTGCGGGTTCTTGCCGGTGACCGCGGTGATCTCCGCCGCCAACAGACACATGATGATACCGTCTTTGTCGGTTGACCATGGTGTGCCATCGAAACGCAGGAAGGATGCCCCCGCGCTCTCTTCACCACCAAAGCCGAAGCTGCCGTCATGCAGACCGTCAACAAACCATTTAAAGCCCACCGGCACTTCCACCAGCTTGCGACCCAGCGCGTCAACCACGCGGTCGATCATGGCTGAAGAAACCAGCGTTTTACCTACAGCCACCTCTTTGCCCCACTGTGGACGATGCTGGAACAGGTAGTTGATTGCCACAGCCAGGTAGTGGTTTGGGTTCATCAGCCCGGCCGGGGTAACGATACCGTGGCGGTCATAATCCGGGTCGTTGGCGAAGGCCAGATCGAATTTGTCACGCAGTGCCAGCAGGCCTGCCATCGCGCACTCGGAGGAACAGTCCATACGGATCGCGCCGTCTTTATCAAGGTGCATAAAGCGGAAGGTCTGATCGACGTGATCGTTAACGATGGTCAGATCCAACTTGTAGTGCTCTGCAATGCGTTTCCAGTATTCAATACCGGAGCCGCCCAGCGGATCCACACCCAGCTTCAGGCCAGCTTTCTGGATAGCCGCCATATCGACGATATCCGCCAGCCCTTCCACGAATGGCTGCACCAGGTCCTGCTCTTTCACGTGGCCGGACGCCATGGCCGCATCCAGAGAAATACGCTTAACGCCTTTCAGGCCATCAGCCAGTAAGGCGTTGGCGCGGTCTTCCACCACTTTGGTGACGTTGGTATCTGCCGGGCCACCGTTAGGTGGGTTGTATTTGATACCACCGTCTTCCGGCGGGTTGTGAGAAGGCGTGATAACGATACCGTCAGCCTGTGGGCCACCTTTTTTGTTGTGCACAAGGATAGCGTTAGAGACGGCAGGCGTTGGGGTGAAACCGTTATTTTCCTGCACAATTACATCAACGCCGTTCGCCGCCAGAACTTCCAGCACGGAAATGAATGCCGGTTCAGACAGGGCGTGAGTATCTTTCCCCACGTAGCACGGACCGGTAACACCGTTTTTGGCGCGCTCTTCCGCGATGGCCTGAGCAATGGCCAGAATGTGCGGTTCGTTAAAGCTATGGCGTGCCGCGCTACCGCGATGGCCTGATGTCCCAAACTTCACTGCGTGTTCTGCGTTGCCCACGACCGGTTTCAGCACATAATACTGCGCGGTCAGCTGAGCGACGTTAATCAAATCGCTTTGTTGTGCAGGTTGGCCTGCACGGCTGTGATTTGCCATTACCGGGTCCTTCTGATGCAAGGGTTAAATTGTACCGCAAACCTTTTCAATCAATTCCGCCGGGAACTGCATGGACTGCATGATGTGTTCAACCATGCTGCACTTGCGGCCCGTATTGGTATTGGTGATGACCCAGTACGGTGTGCCAGGGACATGTTTAGGTTTGGTCTGGTTGCCATTTTGCAGCAGCGTCTGCTCGTCGCCCGCGAAATAGACGCGCGTGCGACCGTGCAGCGACTCAGTCGCTTCAGCAAACGCCTTGTTATCCAGTGAATAAAGTGTAGACAGCACCAGCATGAAGCGGTTGACCGCTTTTTTCTGCTCTGCATATTCATCAGACAGCAGCAGCTCGCGCATCGCACGTACTTTGTCTTTCACCTGCACGACGGCAGGTTTTGCTTGTGCAACAACACTCGGCTGAGACACGACATCTTTAGTGGCTGGGGTAGCAGACGGTGAGGCGGCGGAAATTTTAAGCATACGCCGTAAAATGTCGGACGCGCTCTCACCGATATGCCGCGTTTGGCTGGCAATAAACTGATAGAGTTCGTCATCAACTTCGATTGTTTTCATCTTAATCCAGTGCGATATCTTATCTGAATACAAGTCGTTGAGATTATAAAGTCAAATCCCAACAGCGGATAGCGTCAAACCAGGTTGGCGGCAAAAGTCAGATTAAACTGGAACCTTGCAGCCGGGCGGCAGAATGGTCAACATAATACCCTAACCTGTCACACCTAAAAAAAGAACTTTGCCATGAAATTGAATACCCGAGCGCAATCTGCACAATCGCCGAACACGAATCCTCCCATCGTACTGGTTCACGGGCTGTTTGGCAGCCTGGATAACCTGGGCGTGCTGGCACGCGATCTGGTTACCGATCACGATATTTTGCAGGTGGATATGCGAAATCATGGCCTTTCCGGGCGTTCAGAAGAGATGACCTATGCGGCCATGGCGCAGGATCTGCTGGATACGCTGGATGCCAACAATCTCGAGAAAGTGACGTTGATCGGGCATTCAATGGGCGGCAAAGCGGTCATGGCACTGACGGCTCTGGCACCAGAAAGAATAAGTGGCCTGGTGGTCATAGATGTTGCCCCGGTGGATTACAACGTCCGTCGCCATGATGAGATTTTCGCCGCCATCAACGCGGTGACCAACGCTGGCGTCTCGACGCGCCAACAGGCAGCTGTCGTTATGCGTGAGCATCTGGATGAAGAAGGGGTTATCCAGTTTCTGCTGAAATCGTTCGTTGACGGCCAGTGGCGGTTCAACGTGCCGGTGCTATGGGAGCAGTACGATAACATCGTTGGTTGGGAAACCGTACCGGCATGGCCGCACCCTACCCTCTTCATTCGTGGCGGCAATTCGCCCTACGTTACCGACGCCTGTCGCGATACCCTGCTGGCGCAATTCCCGCAGGCACGCGCTCATGTCATAGCTGGCGCCGGACATTGGGTTCATGCGGAAAAACCAGACGCCGTCTTACGCGCCATTCGCCGCTATCTGACTGATACGGCAAATTGATTAAAAAGAGAGCGACTGGAAGGCTGCGGGCTTCCAGTCGTTGGCGTGCCGTTTTTGGTGATGTATGATGGCGCGCTTATCGCCCAGGCATTAGCAGGGCGGCGTGTTTCCCCCGAAGTCTCAGAATCATGGCCAAAGAACAAACGGACCGTACGACACTAGATCTGTTCGCGAATGAGCGTCGACCGGGACGACCAAAAACGAATCCGCTTTCGCGCGACGAACAGCTGCGTATTAATAAACGCAACCAGCTTAAACGCGATAAAAATCGTGGGCTTAAGCGTGTCGAACTGAAGCTCAACGCCGACGCTGTCGATGCGCTAAACGAACTGGCTGACGCACGTAATATCAGCCGCAGCGAGCTGATCGAAGAGATGTTACTCACCCAACTCGAGACCATGCGCAGTAAGGCATAAGTCCGAAAAATCCCTTTATTACCCTTTTCATGTAGCACAGAGTGCAGTCCTGCGCGATAGCTGTTTCCGCAGGGTTGCCTGTTCTGCTATTATTGCCTTTATCCGTGGACAAATTGCGCCACCATACCATTAAGTATCAAGAGGTTATTTTACTCATGGCAATTATCGGCATTTTCTTCGGCAGTGATACCGGCAATACCGAAAATATCGCAAAAAACATTCAGAAACAGCTCGGTAAAGACGTTGCCGATGTGCACGACATCGCCAAGAGCAGCAAAGAAGATCTCGAAGGCTATGACATCCTGCTGCTGGGTATTCCGACCTGGTATTACGGTGAAGCCCAGTGTGACTGGGATGATTTCTTCCCAACGCTGGAAGAGGTGGATTTCAACGGCAAGCTGGTTGCCCTGTTTGGCTGCGGCGACCAGGAAGATTATGCAGAGTACTTCTGTGATGCGCTGGGCACCATCCGCGACATTATTGAGCCAAACGGTGCCGTTATTGTAGGTCACTGGCCTACCGCTGGTTACCACTTCGAAGCGTCTAAAGGTCTGGCAGACGACGATCACTTCGTGGGTCTGGCGATTGACGAAGACCGTCAGCCAGAACTGACCGCCGAGCGCGTTGAAAAATGGGTTAAGCAGATCCGTGAAGAGCTGCACCTGGACGATATTCTCAACGCCTGATGATTCTTGCGGCGCAACGGTGGTTGCGCCCATAAACCAGGTCAAACCGATTAAATTAATTGCTACAATCTTTTAACTTTTTCGCCCAGACCTGTACAATGACCCCCTGATAAAACGTGGCTTTCACAATGCAAGTTTGTTGGTGATACCACGTTTTTATAAGCATACTTTACCTGAGACTTGCAGTTTTCATTTAGCCATGGCAGTTCTATAATGAGACGCATTATCCCGGGTGCAATTTCTGTCACTTCCTACAGAAGTGAATCGTTTAGCAACAGGACAGATTCCGCATGACTGACAACAATACCGCATTAAAGAAGGCTGGCCTGAAAGTTACGCTTCCTCGGTTAAAAATCCTTGAAGTGCTTCAGGGTCCAGACAATCACCATGTCAGTGCGGAAGACCTTTATAAGCGTCTTATCGACATGGGCGAAGAGATTGGGCTGGCAACCGTCTATCGTGTGCTGAACCAGTTTGATGACGCGGGCATTGTCACCCGTCATAATTTCGAAGGCGGTAAATCTGTATTCGAACTGACTCAACAGCATCACCACGATCACCTGATCTGCCTGGATTGCGGCAAGGTCATTGAATTCAGCGATGATTCCATTGAATCTCGCCAGCGTGAAATCGCCGCACGTCACGGTATCCGCCTGACGAACCACAGCCTGTACCTGTATGGTCATTGCGCTGAAGGCGATTGCCGCGAAGACGATCACGCGCACGACGCGAAATAAACACGTTTCATACTCTGAGCCAGCCGCAAGGTTGGCTTTTTTTTGCCTGCTGTCTGGCAAAAAAAAGCCCGGCAGCGCAGCGCTACCGGGCATGATAACAGCGGGTTAATGGCTGTTGTTGCTGCGAATCTCTTTCCAGATCTGATCGCAACGCTTCGCGACTTCCTGATCGTTACCGGTTTTACGCGCCTGGATACAGGCCTGATAATCCATTACACGAATATTCTCCTGGGTTGCGAACTGTTCATGCGCTTTCTCTTTTTTCAGCACATTCAGCACGCTCTGACAGGCTTCGATCTTCTCCGGCGAACCTTCCGCCGTATTGATACACGCGCTGTAGGCTTCTTTCAGACGGGAGTCCTCTTTCGGGGCCTGATTCTGCGCACAAGCCACCAGTCCCGATGCCAGCAACGCGACGATTACAATCTTTTTCATATGTAGTCTCCGGTCCGGCGGGAATTATCCCGCCGGACGAGTCATCAGAAGATGGTGAACGGTGCGATAACCATGAATTTCACGTCGCGTTCATCCTGGAAGATGTTGCCGTAACCGCCCGCGTAGCTCGGGATATCGGAGTGGTTGTCGTATTGTGTAAAGTGCAGTTTGAACATAGTACCTTTGGCGCGACCATCCTGCAGGGTGTAGATCGCATCCAGGCTGTAAGCGGATTCTTTGAGACGATAGTTTGGATCGTAGTATGCGTCTGGCGTTGCCATATCAGCAGGCTTCGCATCCCATGCGTAGGCGTAAGATGCCCCCACCGCCCAGCCTGGCAGGTTCCAGTTTTTCAGATCATACATTGCGCCGAAGAAGACTGCTTTTTCGCCATCGGCGTTGAAGTCGGAACGGTTATCCCACCAGATATCCAGACGACCGTTTGAAGAGGCATAGGTTGGGGTCATACGCTGCAGGAAGTAGCCCTGCTGCCCTTCCGCTTTTACCCACGTTCCTTCAAGACGCAAATCTACCTGACCGACTTTGTAGCCGAAGGTCAGCGCCTGCAACCACGCCGTGCCGTCATAAATATCATTCACGCCACCATCACTGACTTTATCTCGCGTACCGTAGAACTGGTAGCTGGTACTCAGTGGGCTACCCGCGATGTCAAATTTATAACTGGCCTTAGCAAAATACTGATCGATATAACCTTCCGCCTGACCAAATGCCGCTTCAAGCACTAAATCATTTTTAAAGTCGTACTTCGCGCCCAGCGAGTGAAGATAATCCACTTTGGTCTTTTTATCGTTCTGGTAGAACTTGTCCATTTCGATATGCCATGGCGCTTTATACTCGTTGGTCCACATATACGAGAAGCTCAACGCACCTGCGTCACCGTAATCAAAATTGGCGCCCGCTTCTGCCCCCTGATAGGTACCTGGCATAAAGCTCCAGTGCGGTGCTAACAGGGTTTGACCGGTTGGCTGAATATAACCACCGCGCGCCCATACCGGGCCGTATTTAAATTTCGCGGCAGCTTTATACAGGCTGATACCGCTTTTATCTCCAGACCAGTCTTCTTTATACGCTTTATTACTGGAGGAGAAGGCTATTTCGTTCGGGTGGCCGCTGTCACCATTTTCCGCCATTTCAATTGCCGTGAAGGCGGCAATATCCAGACCGAACATATCGGCAGCGTAACCAGACTGGAAATCCAGATTGGCGTTCCAGGTAGAGTGAGAAAGGTTCGTTTTATATTTATCTTCCGTGACATCTTTACGGTCACGTTCACGCTGCCAGTAATAAATACCGCCCGTGAGGGTTGAATCATCGATGAAGCCTGCTGCTTTAGCGTCTGGCGTCACCACCAGGCCTGACATTGCTGTCACACCGGCAATAGCCAGCGCCAGCGCACTACGTTTGCCACTGAACGTACGCATAGATTATTCCTCTTTGACGAATTAAAACGCCTAAAACGGCGAAAAATATTAAAGACCTGATGGTCAGGGGTAGTCGGAAATACCCTCGAATAACTACCGTCTTTAGGTTATTTTTCGCGACGCGAATTATCAATGCTTTTCGGTGGCTAAAACTCAGGATTATGACGAAGAGCACATAATTGGTAGTGCTTTGTAACATTTAACGGGATGCCAGAACTGGCGGGGGAAAAGACCGATTTTCAATAAGTAACGCGTTAAATGATATTCTTTTTACGGTGCGTCAGAATTTTGAAAGGGGATAAACTTTTTTTTAAAAAAATAAGTAGCACCACATTGACCTGTTATTTTTATAAACGCTATTTGGCTACTGCTTTAAAGGCATGATCACTCTATAAAAAAACGCCGCATTACGCGGCGTTTGTTTCTCATTGACCAGCGCGGCGTTATTATTCGCCGATCTTCGTCCAGGTATCACGCAAACCAACCGTACGGTTAAATACCGGTTTTTCAGCGGTGCTGTGACGGCTGTCCAGGCAGAAGTAACCTTCACGTTCAAACTGGAACGCTTTACCCGCCTCAGCCGCTTTCAGGGATGGCTCAGCGTAACCCTGTTTGATGACCAGCGATTCCGGGTTGATGGTCGCCAGGAAGTCTTCTGCTGCGCCTGGGTTAGGCACGCTGAACAGACGATCGTACAGACGAATCTCTACCGGCAGCGCGTGTGATGCACTGACCCAGTGGATCACGCCTTTCACCTTACGGCCGTCCGCTGGATCTTTGCTCAGAGTCTCGGCATCGTAAGTGCAGAAGATCGTGGTGATGTTGCCTTCCGCATCTTTCTCTACGCGCTCAGCCTTGATCACATAGGCGTTACGCAGACGCACCTCTTTACCGAGCACCAGTCGCTTGTACTGCTTGTTCGCTTCTTCGCGGAAGTCAGCACGATCGATCCAGATTTCACCACTGAACGGTACGTCACGGCTGCCCATCTCCGGTTTGTTCGGATGGTTAGGCATCGAGACCATTTCGCTCGCACCCTGCGGATAGTTTTCGATAACCAGTTTTACCGGGTCGATAACGGCCATCGCGCGCGGCGCATTTTCGTTCAGATCTTCACGAATGCAGGATTCCAGAGACGCCATCTCAATGGTGTTATCCTGCTTGGTCACGCCAATGCGTTTGCAGAACTCACGGATTGACGCCGCGGTGTAGCCACGACGGCGCAGACCAGAGATGGTCGGCATACGTGGGTCGTCCCAGCCTTCAACGTGCTTATCGGTCACCAGCAGGTTCAGCTTACGCTTGGACATCACGGTGTATTCCAGATTCAGACGAGAGAACTCGTACTGACGCGGATGCACCGGAATTGTGATGTTATCCAGCACCCAGTCGTACAGACGACGGTTGTCCTGGAATTCCAGCGTACACAGCGAGTGGGTGATGCCTTCCAGCGCATCGCTGATGCAGTGGGTGAAGTCGTACATCGGGTAGATGCACCACTTGTTACCGGTCTGGTGATGTTCAGCGAATTTAATGCGGTACAGCACCGGGTCGCGCATCACGATAAACGGTGATGCCATATCGATTTTGGCACGCAGGCACGCTTTACCTTCCTCGAAGCCACCAGCACGCATTTTTTCAAACAGCGCCAGGTTCTCTTCCACGCTGCGATCGCGGAACGGGCTGTTTTTACCCGGTGCCGTCAGCGTGCCGCGGTATTCACGGATTTCATCCGCAGAGAGCTCGTCAACGTAGGCCAGACCTTTATTGATCAGCTCAACGGCATAGGCATACAGCTGATCGAAATAGTCAGAGGAGTAGCAGATATCGCCAGACCAGTTGAAGCCCAGCCATTGCACGTCGTTCTTAATGGACTCAACGTATTCGATGTCTTCTTTTACTGGGTTGGTGTCATCGAAACGCAGGTTGCACTGCCCCTGGTAATCCTGTGCGATACCAAAGTTCAGGCAGATCGATTTGGCGTGACCAATGTGCAGGTAGCCATTTGGCTCCGGCGGGAAACGCGTATGCACCGTGGTGTGCTTACCACTGGCCAGATCTTCATCGATGATCTGACGAATAAAGTTACTCGGGCGGGCTTCTGCCTCACTCATCGTGGATTCCTCAAAGCGTAAACAACGTATAACGGCATATGATCTTATAAGCCGGACGTAGTGACAACCCTTAAAACGTCCCGGAAGAAAATAATGGGGGCATTTGCTGCAAAAAAAAGCGGCGGAGGATCTCCCCCGCCGCTTAAGGCATGACTCTACTCAGGAGCGATTACTTGCCTTTAATCTCATACAGTGGCGTTTGCCCCGCAACCACCTGACCTTTCGCCTGAAGCACCAGGCCGCTGAAGTCGTCGATGTTGCTGCATACCACCGGGCTTATCATCGAACGGGCATTGGCGTTCAGGAAGTCCAGATCCATTTCCAGAATCGGCTGGCCTGCAACCACTTCTGCGCCCTCTTCCACCAGGCGAGTAAAGCCCTGGCCGTTCAGCGCAACGGTATCAATACCCATATGAACCACGATCTCCGCGCCTTTTTCGGTTTCGAGGCAGAACGCGTGGTTGGTGTTAAAGATTTTCACGATGGTGCCCGCCGCAGGAGACACAACGGTTTTCTCCGTTGGTTTCACCGCAACACCGTCACCGACCGCTTTGCTGGCAAACGCTTCGTCAGGTACCTGCTCAAGCGCGACCACCTCACCCGTAACCGGTGAAACCAGCGCGGCGATAGTAGCGGCGTTTGGTACAGCCTGCGGTTTAGCAACCGGAGCATCAGCCACAGGCGCGCTATCCGTTGAGGCAGCAGCAACCGGTCCACGGGCAACCACTTTTTTCATTTCATCGCCGATAGATTCGGCTTTCGCACCCACAATAACCTGGATGGTTTGTTTGTTCAGTTTCACCACACCAGACGCGCCCAGGCGTTTGCACATGGCATCGCTTACGCGCGCAGAGTCGCCAACGGTCAGACGCAGACGGGTAATACAGGCATCAATGGCTTTCAGGTTGTCGGTACCGCCTACCGCGGCGATATAGCTGGTTGCCAGCTGGGTCAACCCTTCTTCGGTATTGCTGTTTGCTTCACTGGTTACGACGTCATCTTTTGTATCTTCGCGGCCCGGCGTTTTAAGGTTAAACATACGAATAACCGCGCTGAACAGGAGAAAGTAGACAACGAAGAACACCAGGCCCATCACAACCAGCATCCAGACGTTTTTGCTGGCTGCCGGCAGGTTGTACATCAACACGTAGTCGATCGCACCGGCAGAGAAGGAGAAGCCCGCGTGAATGCCCAGCAGAGTGGCCACAAACAGGCTGATACCGGTAAGCACCGCGTGCATGAGGTACAGCAGCGGGGCCAGGAACATGAACAGGAATTCCAGTGGCTCAGTAACACCGGTCAGGAACGCCGTTACCGCAACGGAGAGCAGCATGCCGCCAACCATTGGGCGACGCGCTTTTGGCGCGGCCAGATACATTGCCAGTGCAGCGCCCGGCAGACCAAACATCATGATTGGGAAGAAACCGGACATGAACATGCCCGCGGTGCCGTCACCCGCGTAGAAGCGGTTGATATCACCGTGGAATACGGTACCTGCCGCGTTGGTGAACTCACCAATCTGGAACCATGCGATGGTGTTCAGAACCTGATGCAGGCCGGTTGGGATCAGCAGACGGTTGATGAAACCGAAGATACCTGCACCCATTGCGCCCGCAGACACGATCCACTCACCGCCTGCATGAATGGCATGCTGTACCGGCGGCCAGACATAACCAAAGATAGCGGCCAGAATCAGACAGAAAAAGCCGGTCGCAATCGGGACAAAGCGTTTTCCGCCAAAGAAGCTCAGGAAATCTGGCAGTTTGATACCCGCCCAACGGTTGTACACTGCACCGCCGACCAGACCGGTAATAATACCCGCCAGAACACCCATGTTGATTTCAGGGTTGATGGTTACCATCGCTTTGGTCAGGATGAAATAACCGACTGCCCCTGCCAGCGCCGCGGCACCCGCGCTGTCTTTAGACCAGCTGGACGCCACGCCGATGGCGAAAATCAGCGCCAGGTTGTCAAATATCGCACCACCCGCTTGCGCGATAAACGGCACGTTAAGAAGATCGGGTTGCCCGAATCGCAACAGCAGTGCTGCAACCGGTAGCACGGCGATAGGGAGCTGCAAAGCCCTACCGAGGCGCTGGAAAAAACCTAAAATATTCATCCTATTCCCCCTACGAGACCCTTGTTAAGGCTCGTGCATTAACTATGTTTTTTTATTGTGTCACGAACTAGAAATACAGTTGATGATTCACTGGCATTGTGAGTGTGTGAAAAATTAATTCGTATCGCAAATTAAAAGCGTACTTTTTGTGATTTTTGTCACCAAATATCGTTTATCACCCTCCCTTTCACTGGCTAACATCGAAAACTTATTTTATCATTCGAAAAATCAAGACGGATTGATCCGGCCTGAAAGGTTCCAGGTTACGCTTAAGTATCAGGTCCCGATACCCATCCGCCCACTCTTCTACTTAAACTCTTGAGGTGAACAATGAGACTGATTCCCCTGGCAACTGCTGAACAAGTCGGTAAATGGGCCGCTCGCCATATCGTTAACCGTATCAACGCCTTCAAACCAACCGCCGATCGTCCTTTCGTCCTTGGCCTCCCTACCGGCGGCACACCGCTGACCGCATATAAAGCACTGGTAGAGATGCACAAAGCAGGCCAGGTTAGCTTCAAACACGTTGTCACCTTCAACATGGATGAATATGTCGGCTTACCGAAGGATCACCCGGAAAGCTACCATAGCTTCATGCACCGTAATTTCTTTGATCACGTTGATATTCCAGCTGAAAACATTAACCTGCTGAATGGAAACGCGCCTGATATTGACGCAGAATGCCGTCAGTATGAAGAAAAAATCCGTTCTTACGGTAAAATCCACCTGTTTATGGGCGGTGTGGGTAACGATGGTCATATCGCGTTTAACGAACCCGCGTCGTCACTGGCGTCCCGTACCCGTATTAAAACGCTGACCCATGACACGCGCGTGGCAAACTCCCGTTTCTTTGATGGCGATGTGAACCAGGTTCCTAAATATGCCCTGACCGTCGGTGTCGGCACGCTGCTGGATGCCGAAGAAGTGATGATTCTGGTCCTGGGCAGCGTGAAAGCGCAGGCGCTCCAGGCTGCCGTTGAAGGCAACGTAAACCACATGTGGACCATCAGTTGCCTGCAGCTACATCCAAAATCCGTCATCGTCTGTGACGAACCGTCCACGATGGAACTGAAGGTGAAGACGCTGAAATACTTCAACGAGTTAGAAGCTGAGAACATCAAAGGTCTGTAATTGAATAACCGCCTCTTCATGAAGAGGCGGCCGCTTTTTTTAACCGGGGGTCGTTATGTACGCTTTAACCCACGGTCGGATTTATACCGGCCATGAAATTCTGGATGACCATGCGATTGTTATCGCTAATGGCCTGATTGAACGTGTTTGTCCGCTGGCAGAGCTGCCGCCGGAGATTGAACAGCGCTCACTCAATGGAGCAGTAATCTCCCCCGGTTTTATCGACGTACAGCTGAACGGCTGCGGCGGTGTGCAGTTTAACGACACCGCAGACGCCGTCACCGTCGAAACGCTGGAAATCATGCAGAAAGCGAACGAGAAATCGGGCTGCACCAGCTATCTGCCAACCCTCATCACCAGCAGCGATGAGCTGATGAAACAGGGTATCCGCGTTATGCGTGAATACCTGGCGAAACACCCAAATCAGGCTCTGGGTCTGCACCTTGAAGGGCCATGGCTGAATATGGTGAAGAAAGGGACGCATAATCCGGATTACGTGCGTAAGCCTGATGCCGAACTGGTCGACTATATGTGTGCCAATGCGGATGTGATCACCAAAGTGACGCTGGCACCTGAAATGACCGGTACTGACGTGATCAGCAAACTGGCCGCCGCCGGGATTGTCGTGTCAGCGGGCCATTCAAACGCCACGCTGAAAGAGGCAAAAGCCGGTTTCCGTGCGGGTATTACCTTTGCGACACACCTGTATAACGCCATGCCGTATATCACGGGACGTGAACCGGGGCTGGTCGGGGCGATTCTGGATGAGCCAGATGTTTACTGCGGCATCATCGCGGACGGTTTACACGTCGATTACACCAACATTCGCAACGCCAAGCGGCTGAAAGGTGACAAGCTTTGCCTGGTGACGGATGCCACCGCACCGGCAGGTGCAAATATTGAGCAGTTCATTTTTGCCGGTAAAACAATATACTACCGCAACGGACTGTGTGTGGATGAAAACGGTACGTTGAGCGGCTCCTCCCTGACCATGATTGAAGGCGTGCGTAACCTGGTCGAGCATTGCGGCATTGCGCTTGAAGAAGTGCTGCGCATGGCAACCCTTTATCCTGCGCGTGCCATCGGCGTGGATAAACAGCTCGGCGGAATTGCACCAGGCATGGTTGCAAACCTGACGGCATTCACACACGATTATAAAATTATTAAGACCATCGTTAATGGTAACGAGGTCGTCACTGAGTAAGTAAAAGTATGACACCAGGCGGACAAGCTCAAATCGGTAATGTCGATCTCGTTAAACAGCTTAACAGCGCGGCGGTATATCGCCTGATTGACCAACACGGGCCAATCTCACGTATTCAGATAGCCGAACAAAGCCAGCTTGCTCCCGCCAGCGTGACAAAAATTACACGTCAGCTTATTGAGCGCGGCCTGATCAAAGAAGTCGATCAGCAGGCCTCCACCGGGGGCCGCCGCGCAATTTCCATCATCACCGAAACCCGCAATTTTCAGGCCATTGGCGTTCGTCTTGGTCGCCATGACACCACCCTGACGCTTTACGATCTGAGCAGTAAAGCCATTGCCGAAGAGCACTACCCTCTTCCGGAGCGCACCCAGGAGACACTGGAGCACGCGCTGCTCAATACCATCGCGCTCTTTATCGAAAGCTGTCAGCGCAAGATCCGCGAGCTCATCGCCATTTCGGTGATCCTGCCCGGGCTGGTTGATCCGGAAAGCGGTGTCATTCGTTATATGCCACATATCCCGGTCGAGAACTGGGCACTGGTGGAGGCGCTGGAAAAGCGCTTTAAGGTGACCTGCTTTGTGGGTCACGACATCCGCTCGCTGGCGCTGGCCGAGCACTACTTTGGTGCGAGTCAGGACTGTGAAGACTCTATTCTGGTGCGTGTTCACCGCGGTACCGGGGCGGGCATTATCTCCAACGGACGTATCTTTATTGGCCGTAACGGCAACGTGGGCGAGATTGGTCATATCCAGGTGGAACCGCTTGGCGAGCGCTGCCACTGCGGTAATTTTGGCTGTCTTGAAACGGTTGCCGCCAACGCGGCCATTGAGCATCGCGTCCGTCATCTGCTGGAACAAGGCTACCAGAGCCGCGTGACGCTGGATGATTGTAAAATCGGCGCCATCTGCAAAGCCGCCAATAAAGGCGATGCGCTGGCCTGCGAAGTGATCGAACAGGTCGGGCGCCACCTCGGCAAAACCATTGCCATTGCCATCAACCTTTTTAATCCACAAAAAGTGGTGATTGCAGGTGAAATCGTCGAGGCGGAAAAAGTGTTACTGCCCGCGATTGAAGGCTGCATTAACACCCAGGCGTTGAAAGCGTTTCGTCAGAATTTACCGGTCGTGCGTTCGACGCTGGATCACCGCTCTGCGATTGGCGCGTTTGCACTGGTCAAACGCGCCATGCTCAACGGGATCCTGTTGCAGCATTTGCTGGAAAGCTAATCGGGACTTATAGTAACGCCTTCTTTTTTTGATGTCGGATTGTTCATGACCATTAAGAATGTAATTTGTGATATTGACGGCGTGCTGATGCACGACAACGTCGCCGTGCCAGGTGCTGCGGAGTTTCTACACCGCATCATCGACAAAGGAATGCCGCTGGTTCTTCTCACGAACTACCCTTCCCAAACCGGTCAGGATCTGGCGAACCGTTTTGCCACTGCGGGCATCAACGTACCGGACAGCGTGTTTTATACCTCCGCAATGGCGACGGCAGATTTTTTGAAGCGTCAGGAAGGGAAAAAAGCCTACGTGGTCGGTGAAGGTGCGCTGATCCACGAGCTGTATAAAGCAGGCTTTACCATTACCGATGTGAACCCGGACTTTGTGATCGTCGGCGAAACGCGCTCGTTTAACTGGGAGATGATGCATAAGGCCGCCTACTTTGTCGCCAGCGGCGCGCGCTTTATCGCCACCAACCCCGATACGCACGGCCGTGGTTTCTATCCGGCCTGCGGCGCACTGTGCGCCGGTATCGAAAAAATCTCCGGTCGTAAACCGTTTGTGGTCGGTAAACCGAGCCCGTGGATCATTCGTGCCGCGCTGAACACGATGCAGGCCCACTCTGAAGAGACGGTGATTGTCGGTGATAACCTGCGCACCGATATTCTGGCCGGTTTCCAGGCGGGTCTGGAGACCATTCTGGTGCTCTCCGGTGTCTCTCAACTTGATGACATTGATTCGATGCCGTTTCGGCCGAGCTGGATCTACCCCTCCGTCGACGAAATTGACATTATCTGATTCCCAACCACGCCTCAGGGCGTGGTTTTTCATTTATAGCCCCGCCCAATAAAATCATATCTAACAAAAAAGCCAATTCATTGCATAATCATCAATAAAACTGTTCATGGCATACTCTTTTTTCAACATTCCGCAATCACCATTGCACTATTTTCGTTTAACCCGGTAAAACCCTTGCGCGCTCTTCTCCTTTGCGGCATTTTCATAAGCAAGCAACATTACAAAGCAACAGGGTTAACGGAGAAGGTTATGTGTTCAATTTTTGGCGTACTGGATATTAAAACTGACGCGGGCGAACTGCGTAAAAAAGCACTCGAGCTGTCCCGCCTGATGCGCCATCGCGGCCCGGACTGGTCCGGTATTTACGCCAGTGACAAAGCAATTCTGGCTCACGAACGTCTGTCGATTGTAGACGTCAACGCCGGTGCACAGCCGCTGTATAACGAGAAAAAAACACACGCGCTGGCTGTAAACGGTGAAATTTATAACCATCAGGCGCTGCGTGCCGAATATGGCGATCGTTACGCCTTCCAGACCGGCTCTGACTGTGAAGTCATTCTGGCGCTGTATCAGGAGAAAGGCCCTGAGTTCCTGGACGACCTGCAGGGTATGTTTGCATTCGCCCTGTACGACAGCGAAAAAGACGCTTATCTGATTGGCCGCGACCACATTGGTATCATTCCGCTGTATATGGGCCATGATGAACACGGCAACTTCTATGTTGCGTCTGAAATGAAAGCGCTGGTGCCGGTATGCCGCACCATTAAAGAGTTCCCGGCAGGTAGTTACCTGTGGAGCAAAGATGGCGAAATCCGTCAGTACTACCAGCGCGACTGGTTTGACTATGATGCGGTAAAAGACAACGTGACTGACAAAGCCGAGCTGCGTCAGGCGCTGGAAGATTCCGTTAAAAGCCACCTGATGTCAGACGTGCCTTACGGTGTGCTGCTCTCCGGCGGGCTGGACTCCTCCGTTATTTCAGCCATCACCAAGAAATTTGCGGCGCGTCGTGTTGAAGATCAAGAGCGTTCAGAAGCCTGGTGGCCGCAGCTGCACTCCTTTGCCGTAGGGCTGGAAGGTGCACCGGATCTGAAAGCCGCGCAGGACGTGGCGAACCACCTCGGCACCGTGCACCATGAAATTCATTTCACCGTGCAGGAAGGTCTGGATGCGATCCGCGACGTGATCTATCACATTGAAACCTATGATGTGACGACCATTCGTGCATCCACCCCTATGTATCTGATGTCCCGTAAGATTAAAGCAATGGGCATCAAGATGGTGTTGTCAGGTGAAGGTTCTGATGAAGTGTTTGGCGGCTACCTGTACTTCCATAAGGCGCCGAACGCGAAAGAGCTGCATGAAGAGACCGTACGTAAACTGCAGGCGCTGCACATGTTTGACTGCGCACGTGCTAACAAAGCGATGTCCGCATGGGGTGTTGAAGCGCGCGTTCCGTTCCTGGATAAAAAATTCCTCGACGTGGCCATGCGCATTAACCCGCAGGACAAAATGTGCGGCAACGGTAAAATGGAAAAACATATCCTGCGTGAATGTTTTGAATCCTACCTGCCGGCGAGCGTGGCATGGCGTCAGAAAGAGCAGTTCTCGGATGGCGTTGGCTACAGCTGGATCGACACCCTGAAAGAGGTGGCGGCGAAACAGGTTTCAGACCAACAACTGGAAACAGCAAGCTTCCGCTTCCCGTACAACACGCCAGGCTCTAAAGAAGCGTATCTGTACCGTGAGATCTTCGAAGAGCTGTTCCCGGTACCGAGTGCTGCTGAGTGTGTGCCAGGCGGTCCTTCAGTGGCCTGCTCTTCAGCGAAAGCCATTGAATGGGATGAATCTTTCAAAGCGATGAACGATCCATCAGGACGTGCGGTAGGCGTTCACCAGTCTGCCTATAAATAAACACGTATTTGAACATCAGGCCCTGCGGGGCCTGTTTTTATTTGCCTTACATTTCACCGTCTAAAATCGATTAATAACCAATAATTGCCGAATATTCGGTCACGCTGTTCGCAACCTAACCAAACAGTCACATTCCGGCCATTTTCGTTGAAAAAGGTGTTGACGCTGCAAGGGTCTATACGCATAATGCGCCCCGCAACGCCGATAAGGTAACGCGAAAAAAAGATGGCTACGTAGCTCAGTTGGTTAGAGCACATCACTCATAATGATGGGGTCACAGGTTCGAATCCCGTCGTAGCCACCATCTTTTTTGCGGGAGTGGCGAAATTGGTAGACGCACCAGATTTAGGTTCTGGCGCCGCAAGGTGTGCGAGTTCAAGTCTCGCCTCCCGCACCATTCCCAGGTAAGCGTTGCACGGATGGGGTATCGCCAAGCGGTAAGGCACCGGTTTTTGATACCGGCATTCCCTGGTTCGAATCCAGGTACCCCAGCCATATTTCTTCGATCATGCGGTTCTCCGCGGTATTGGGGTATCGCCAAGCGGTAAGGCACCGGTTTTTGATACCGGCATTCCCTGGTTCGAATCCAGGTACCCCAGCCATCGAAGAACGCAGTACTGGCTACGTAGCTCAGTTGGTTAGAGCACATCACTCATAATGATGGGGTCACAGGTTCGAATCCCGTCGTAGCCACCATATTAAGATTATCGATCTGTTTCGGTAATAAAAAATTGTTGGGGTATCGCCAAGCGGTAAGGCACCGGATTCTGATTCCGGCATTCCGAGGTTCGAATCCTCGTACCCCAGCCAATTTAAAAGTCGTTAAGCAGTACGTTTAACGCAATTGGGGTGTCGCCAAGCGGTAAGGCTCTGGTTTCTGATACCAGCATTCCGGGGTTCGAATCCCTGCACCCCAGCCACTTAAAACAAACAAGCCCGCTCTGCGGGCTTTTTTGTTTTTGTACAGAATTGTGCGGCCTGATGCCCTCACCCTGGCCCTCTCCCACAGGGAGAGGGAATAAAGATTAGAGTCCCAGAGCGTATTTAAGCGCCTGACGCTTCAAGCCGCCGGCGCGTTCCGCCGCCATCAATCCAATGTTTCGCAGAATACGCACCGGGGCCAGATCATTGCTGAAACCGGCATAGAACAGATCCATCCCCGACTGCATGATGAAGTTATCCGCCATACGTCGCGTCTGGTAGCGCTTGAGTATATGATGGCTTGACCAGGCCTCCGCATGCGCACGTGCATTGCCCAGCACATCCAGTAAAGCGTCAACGTCACGATACCCGAGGTTCACGCCCTGCCCCGCCAGAGGATGAATGGTGTGCGCCGCATCGCCCACCAGCGCCAGCCCTTCACGGGCATACTGCAGCGCATGGCGACGTGTAAGAGGAAACGCCCCTGCGGCAACCGGCGTGATATGTCCCAGACGGGCCGGGAAGTGTTGCAGAATTTCACGCTGCAACTGCTCCATTGAAAGCCCCTGTAGCTGGCGAATGCGCGCCGGTTTGTCGTACCACACCAGCGATGCCCAGTTATCGAACAGCGGTAAAAAGGCATGCGGACCATTCGGAGTAAAGTGCTGCCAGGTACTCTCTCCCGGCGCATTTTCACACTGAACGGTGATCAGCATACAGGACTGCTCATACTGCCAGGCATGAACACCGATGCCCGCCATCTGTCTGACCTGCGAGTGAGCACCGTCAGCCCCAATGACCAGCTTCACAGCCAGTTCATCGCCGCTGTCGAGCGTCAGCGTGTAGCCGCTATTGTGAGGATGCAGCGTCTTCAGCGACGCAGGAACACACAGCGTCACCTTCGGATGCGCCTCCAGCGCCTGCCAGAGCGCCCGCTGGAGGACGTTGTTTTCCACCATATAGCCCAGACGCGGCAGCTTCAGCTCGGCGGCATCAAACGCGACGTGGGCATTTTCCCATTCCCAGGTTTCAAGGCGACTGTAAGGGTGAGCCCGCATATCGAGCACCGCCTCCCAGACGCCCAGCCCGCGAAGCAGATCGACAGAGGCCGCGCTGATGGCGGAAATGCGGACATCCGGCTTTGCCGTCGGGTCAAACTCAGCAGGCGCCGCCTGCTCAATAACCGTTACCTCAAATCCCTGCTGCGCCAGCCCCAGCGCCAGCGCGCCGCCGACCATACCGCCGCCGACAACGGCAATTTCGGTGTGTTGGAGTGTCATGGTCACTTTTCCTTATTGGAGAATCCCTTAAGTTTACCGGATTTTTGCAGTCCTGAGACGCATAACCTTCATACTGGTCACAACCCCACCAAAGCATTACAATACACGGCTTGCAATCCTGAGCTGAGCAAGTCGATGACTAAAAAACTCCATATAAAAACCTGGGGCTGTCAGATGAACGAATACGATTCATCCAAGATGGCCGATCTGCTGGATACCACCCACGGATACCAGTTGACTGAAAATGCGAAAGAAGCCGATGTGCTGCTGCTGAATACCTGCTCAATTCGTGAAAAAGCGCAGGAAAAAGTCTTTCACGTTTTAGGTCGCTGGAAACTTCTCAAACGAAAAAATCCGGACCTGATCATCGGTGTGGGTGGCTGCGTCGCGTCGCAGGAAGGTAAGCTGATTCGTCAGAGAGCCCCCTATGTGGATATTGTCTTTGGCCCCCAGACCCTGCACCGCCTGCCGGAAATGATCAACAAGGTGCGCGGCGATCGTAGTCCGGTCGTTGATGTCAGCTTCCCGGAGATCGAAAAATTTGACCGTCTGCCCGAGCCGCGTGCGGATGGCCCGACCGCGTTCGTCTCAATCATGGAAGGCTGCAACAAATACTGCACTTATTGCGTGGTGCCTTATACCCGTGGTGAGGAAGTGAGCCGCCCGGCAGACGATATTCTGTTTGAAATCGCACAGCTTGCCGCACAGGGCGTACGCGAGGTGAACCTGCTGGGTCAGAACGTGAACGCCTGGCGTGGTGAGAACTACGACGGAACCACCGGCAGCTTTGCTGAACTGCTGCGCCTGGTAGCTGCGATTGACGGTATCGACCGTATTCGCTTTACCACCAGCCATCCAATGGAATTCACCGACGATATTATCGACGTTTACCGCGATACGCCGGAGCTGGTGAGCTTCCTGCATTTGCCGATTCAGTGCGGCTCTGATCGCGTACTGAACCTGATGGGGCGTCCGCATACGGTGCTGGAGTACAAATCCACCATTCGTAAGCTGCGTGAAGCGCGTCCGGATATCCAGATAAGTTCCGACTTTATCGTTGGCTTCCCAGGTGAAACCGCTGACGACTTCGAACGCACCATGAAGCTCATCGGCGAAGTGAATTTTGACGTCAGCTACAGCTTCATCTTCTCTGCGCGCCCTGGCACACCGGCGGCCGATATGGTTGACGATGTCCCGGAAGAAGAGAAAAAACAGCGTCTGTACATTCTGCAAGAGCGTATCAACCAGCAGGCCAACGCCTGGAGCCGCCGTATGCTCGGCACCGTCCAGCGTATTCTGGTGGAAGGCACCTCCCGTAAGAGCATCATGGAACTCTCAGGCCGTACCGAAAACAACCGCGTGGTGAATTTCGAAGGCACCCCGGACATGATCGGTAAATTTGTGGACGTCGAGATTGTGGAAGTACTGACCAACTCGCTGCGCGGAAAACTGGTGCGCACCGAGGATGAGATGGGGCTGCGCATTGCGCAATCGCCTGAATCCGTCATTTCCCGCACGCGTAAAGAAAACGATTCTGGCGTTCGGGTTTACCAGCCATAATCCTTCAGGCCTGCCTTCCCGGCAGGCCTTGTATTTCCTCTCAACGTCCCCAATATCTTCCGCAACGCTTGCGCCTTTTTTCCATGGCGTGAATAATTTCGGTAATGACCGTTTTATTACGCCTGAGGGCGCCGGGCCAGTTAACCAATCAAAGAGGAACAGTTTGAACATAGACACGCTTGAAATTAGCCTAACGCCCGCAGACAACGCTCGCCTGCTGAGCCTGTGCGGGCCGTTTGATGACAACATCAAACAACTGGAGCGACGTCTGGGTATCGAAATCAATCGTCGCGATAATCATTTCAAACTCACCGGACGCCCTATCTGCGTCAATGCGGCTGCGGACATCCTGCGTAACCTGTATGTTGATACCGCCCCGATGCGTGGCGAAATTCAGGATATCGAACCGGAACAAATTCACCTCGCCATTAAAGAGGCGCGCGTGCTTGAGCAGAGCGCAGAAAGCGTGCCGGACTATGGCAAAGCCATAAATATCAAGACCAAACGTGGTGTCATTAAGCCGCGTACACCGAACCAGGCGCAGTACATTGCCAACATTCTCGACCATGACATCACCTTCGGCGTAGGTCCGGCGGGTACAGGTAAAACCTATCTGGCCGTCGCCGCTGCGGTTGATGCGCTGGAGCGCCAGGAGATCCGCCGTATTCTGCTGACCCGCCCGGCGGTTGAAGCAGGTGAAAAACTCGGCTTCCTGCCAGGGGACCTGAGTCAGAAGGTGGATCCTTATCTGCGCCCACTGTACGACGCGCTGTTCGAAATGCTGGGCTTTGAGAAAGTTGAGAAGCTTATTGAGCGTAACGTGATTGAAGTCGCCCCGCTGGCCTACATGCGTGGCCGTACCCTTAACGATGCGTTCATTATTCTGGATGAGAGCCAGAACACCACCATCGAACAGATGAAGATGTTCCTGACGCGTATCGGCTTCAACTCGAAAGCGGTTATCACCGGTGACGTCACCCAGATTGACCTGCCGCGCAGCACCAAATCGGGCCTGCGCCACGCCATCGAAGTGCTGGCTGAGGTGGACGAAATCAGCTTTAACTTCTTCCACAGTGAAGACGTGGTACGCCACCCGGTGGTCGCGCGTATCGTTAACGCCTATGAAGCCTGGGAAGAGGCCGATCAGAAGCGTAAGGCCGAACTGGCCGCAGAACGTAAGCGCGAAGCGCAGGAGCAAGAACAGAAATGAGTCAGGTGATCCTCGATTTACAGCTGGCCTGTGAAGATAATTCCGGCATGCCAGAAAAGGCGCAGTTTCAGAAATGGCTGGATGCTGTTATCCCCCAGTTTCAGGAAGAGTCAGAAGTCACGATTCGCCTGGTGGATGAAGCAGAAAGCCATGAGCTTAACCTGACCTACCGCGGGAAAGATAAGCCAACCAACGTGCTCTCTTTCCCGTTCGAAGCCCCACCGGGTATTGAAATGCCGCTGCTCGGCGATCTGATCATCTGCCGTCAGGTGGTGGAACAGGAAGCCAAAGAGCAGCAAAAGCCGCTCGAGGCCCACTGGGCGCATATGGTTGTCCATGGAAGCCTGCACCTGCTGGGCTACGATCATATTGAAGATGACGAAGCGGAAGAGATGGAGTCCCTTGAGACAGAGATAATGCTTGCTCTGGGCTATGAGGATCCGTACATTGCCGAGAAAGAATAGTCAGACAACCGACTGACTAACATGCCGCCGCGTAAGGAAATAGCGCGGCGGTAAACATTGAACTGACGAGAGAACCCTTAACAAACGCCATGAGCGACGACAATTCACACAGTAGCGACACGACAAACAGTAAAAAGGGATTTTTCTCCCTCATTCTGAGCCAGCTTTTCCATGGTGAGCCCAAAAACCGTGATGAACTGCTGGAGCTGATTCGTGATTCCGGGCAAAACGATCTTATCGACGAAGATACGCGCGAAATGCTCGAAGGGGTAATGGACATCGCCGACCAGCGCGTTCGCGATATCATGATCCCCCGCTCGCAGATGATCACCCTGAAACGTAACCAGAGCCTCGATGAATGCCTCGATGTGATTATCGAATCCGCTCACTCCCGTTTCCCGGTCATCAGCGAAGACAAAGATCACATCGAAGGGATTTTGATGGCCAAAGATCTGCTGCCGTTTATGCGCAGCGATGCCGAAGCCTTCAGCATGGAAAAAGTGTTACGCCAGGCCGTGGTTGTGCCGGAAAGTAAACGTGTGGATCGGATGCTGAAAGAGTTTCGCTCCCAGCGTTACCACATGGCGATTGTAATTGATGAATTTGGCGGCGTGTCAGGCCTTGTCACGATCGAGGATATTCTTGAGCTGATCGTGGGCGAGATCGAAGACGAGTATGACGAAGAAGAAGATATCGACTTCCGTCAGCTTAGCCGCCACACGTGGACCGTTCGCGCCCTGGCCTCCATTGAGGATTTCAACGACGCCTTCGGCACCCACTTCAGCGATGAAGAGGTGGATACCATTGGTGGGCTGGTGATGCAGGCCTTTGGTCATCTTCCTGCCCGCGGCGAAACCGTTGACATCGATGGTTACCAGTTCAAAGTGGCGATGGCCGACAGCCGACGTATTATACAGGTTCATGTCAGAACGCCGGACGACTCACCGGTGCCAAAACTGGAAGATTAATGTAAATGGCATTTGCCCCACTGCTTGAACGCCAGCGCGTCCGTTTGCTGCTGGCGCTGTTACTCGGAGCCAGCGGTACGCTGGCTTTTTCTCCTTACGATATCTGGCCTGCAGCCATTCTCTCCCTGATGGGGTTACAGGGGTTAACCCTGAATCGTCGTCCCGTTCAGGCTGCAGCCATTGGCTACTTCTGGGGGCTGGGGCTGTTTGGATCCGGCATCAACTGGGTCTACGTCAGCATCGCCCAGTTTGGAGGTATGCCGGGGCCGGTTAACGTCTTCCTTGTGGTTCTGCTGGCCGCCTATCTCTCGCTCTACACCGGTCTGTTTGCGGGCATTCTTTCCCGCCTGTGGCCTAAAACCAGCTGGCTGCGCGTTGCCATTGCGGCTCCCGTGGTCTGGCAGATTACCGAGTTTCTGCGCGGCTGGGTGCTGACCGGCTTCCCGTGGCTGCAGTTTGGCTACAGCCAGATTGACGGCCCGCTGAAAGGTCTGGCGCCGGTAATGGGTGTTGAAGCCATTAACTTCCTGCTGATGGTGGTGAGCGGCCTGCTGGTGCTGGCGCTGGTCACGCGTAACTGGAAACCACTGGTGGTGGCGCTGGTTCTTTTCGCTCTGCCCTTCCCGCTGCGTTATATCCAGTGGTATACCCTGATGCCAGAGCGCGCCACACAGGTATCGATGGTGCAGGGAAATATTCCGCAGGCGATGAAGTGGGATGAAAAAGAGTTGCTGAACACGCTAAAAATTTACGCCAACGCCACTGAAGAGGTGATGGGTAAATCACAGCTGATCATCTGGCCTGAATCTGCCATTCCGGATCTGGAAATTAACCAGCAGCCGTTTCTCAACATGATGAACGATCTGCTGCGCGCGCGCGGCAGTACGCTGATCACCGGGATTGTGGATGCGCGTCTGAATCAGCAGAACCGCTACGATACCTACAACGCCATCATTACGCTCGGCAAAGACAGCGAGTACAGCTACACCTCGACTGACCGGTATAACAAGAATCACCTTGTTCCGTTTGGCGAGTTTGTTCCGCTGGAATCGATACTGCGTCCGCTGGCACCGTTCTTTGACCTGCCAATGTCCTCCTTCAGTCGGGGGCCGTATGTGCAGCCGCAGCTGCATGCACACGGCTTTGCCCTGACGGCGGCCATTTGCTACGAGATCATCCTCGGTGAACAGGTGCGCGACAACTTCCGTCCGGATACGGACTTCCTGCTGACCATCTCTAATGATGCCTGGTTCGGTAAGTCGATTGGTCCGTGGCAGCACTTCCAGATGGCGCGGATGCGTTCACTGGAGCTGGCGCGTCCGCTGTTGCGCAGCACCAACAATGGCATCACCGCCGTGATTGGACCGCGGGGAGAAATTCAGGCCATGATCCCGCAGTTTACGCGCGAAGTGTTGACGGCTAAAGTCACGCCGACAAGCGGCCTGACGCCATATGCCCGCACCGGCAACTGGCCGCTGTGGATCCTGACCGCCCTGTTTGGCTTTGGGGCTGTGCTGATGAGCCTTCGTCAGCGTCGTCGCTAATCTTACCTTCTGTTGCCGGGTGGCGCTGACGCTTCCCCGGCCTACATTTCGCTTCGTCGGTCGGGTAAGGCGTAGCCGCCACCCGACAGTTCCCTCCCAAATTTCAATTCTGGCACGCCTATTGCTTTGTTTATTCAGGTAAACGCAGTTTGGCTTCGTGTGCAACCTTGTCGCACCAGCATAGATCGCCGGTAGCACCGAAACGGTGCAACGAGAGATTTCTGCCTCGGAATGGTGCGGCGCGCTTCGCAAAAATAAACAATAACGCAGCAAAATCTTTACATTAAGCCAGACTAAATGTTAACAAGCTTGCATAACACTGCACTCGCATAGCGCGAGATATAACAACATCACAATGGGTATCAATGCGTCACTGACGCTGATAAGAAAGGAGTTGGGTATGCAATTACGTAAACTGGCCACAGCAATGCTGGTAATGGGGATGTCCGCAGGCGTTGTACACGCTGAAGACGCGCCGGCAGCCGGCAGCACTCTCGACAAGATTGCCAAAAACGGCGTGATCGTGGTCGGCCACCGTGAATCTTCTGTCCCGTTCTCTTACTACGACAACACGCAAAAAGTCGTGGGCTATTCACAGGACTACTCTAACGCCATCGTTGAGGCCGTGAAGAAAAAGCTGAACAAACCCGACCTGCAGGTAAAACTGATTCCAATCACCTCGCAGAACCGTATCCCACTGCTGCAAAACGGCACCTTCGATTTTGAGTGTGGCTCCACCACCAACAACCTGGAGCGTCAGAAACAGGCCGCCTTCTCCGACACCATCTTTGTGGTGGGGACCCGTCTGCTGACCAAAAAAGGCGGCGACATCAAAGATTTTGCTGACCTGAAAGGCAAAGCCGTTGTTGTGACCTCCGGGACAACCTCAGAAGTGCTGCTGCACAAGCTGAACGACGAGAAGAAAATGGATATGCGCATCATCAGCGCGAAAGACCATGGTGACTCCTTCCGTACGCTGGAAAGTGGCCGTGCCGTCGCGTTTATGATGGATGATGCTCTGCTGGCTGGCGAACGTGCAAAAGCGAAGAAACCGGACAACTGGGATATCGTTGGTACCGCCCAGTCGAAAGAAGCCTACGGCTGTATGCTGCGTAAAGACGATCCGCAGTTTAAGAAGCTGATCGATGACACCATCGCCCAGGTGCAAACCTCCGGTGAAGCGGAAAAATGGTTCGACAAATGGTTCAAAAACCCAATTCCACCCAAAAATCTCAACATGAACTTTGAACTGTCTGACGACATGAAAGCACTGTTCAAATCACCAAATGACAAGGCTCTTAACTAATTAGAACTACAGGGGCGGGATCTCCTGCCCTCTCGATTGTCGGGAAGCATGGACAGACTATACGTTGAGTGGTCGTTCCCCACTCAGCGCGAAAAATGAGCTTCTCACCAATCTTCGAGGGTAGCGCTGCTACCCTTTTTTTTCTGGAGTTTATTATGTCAATAGACTGGAACTGGGGCATATTTCTGCAACAAGCCCCGTTCGGCAACACAACCTATCTTGGCTGGCTGTGGAGCGGCTTTCAGGTTACCGTTGCGTTATCGATAACGGCGTGGATTATTGCGTTCCTTGTCGGTTCACTGTTCGGTATTCTGCGCACCGTCCCTAACCGTTTTCTCTCTTCTATCGGCACGCTGTATGTGGAACTGTTCCGTAACGTTCCGCTGATCGTGCAGTTCTTTACCTGGTATCTGGTCGTTCCTGAACTGCTGCCGGAAAATATTGGCATGTGGTTCAAGTCGGAACTGGATCCTAACGTACAGTTCTTTGTCTCCTCGATGATGTGTCTGGGGCTGTTTACCGCCGCACGCGTGTGCGAGCAGGTACGCGCCGCTATTCAGTCGCTGCCGCGTGGACAAAAAAACGCGGGTCTGGCGATGGGGTTAACGCTGCCGCAAACCTACCGCTACGTCCTGCTGCCTAACGCCTACCGCGTCATTGTTCCACCGATGACCTCAGAGATGATGAACCTGGTCAAAAACTCGGCCATCGCCTCAACGATCGGTCTGGTCGATATGGCAGCACAGGCGGGTAAACTGCTGGATTATTCCGCCCACGCGTGGGAATCCTTCACGGCAATTACGCTCGCGTATGTTCTGATTAACGCTTTCATCATGCTGGTGATGAACCTGGTTGAACGCAAAATTCGCCTGCCGGGCAATCTGGGGGGCAAATAATGTACGAATTTGACTGGAGTTCCATTGTTCCTTCCATGCCGTACCTGCTGGATGGCCTGGTGATCACCTTAAAAATCACGGCGATCGCCATCATCGTCGGTATCGTCTGGGGCACCCTGCTGGCGGTAATGCGCCTGTCGAGCTTTAAACCGCTCGCCTGGTTTGCCACTGCCTACGTTAACGTTTTCCGCTCTATCCCGCTGGTGATGGTGCTGCTGTGGTTTTACCTGATTGTTCCCGGATTCCTGCAAAACGTTCTGGGACTGTCACCGAAAACCGATATCCGCCTGATTTCCGCGATGGTTGCGTTCTCCATGTTTGAGGCCGCTTACTATTCCGAGATCATCCGTGCGGGCATACAGAGTATCTCACGCGGGCAGTCCAGCGCGGCGCTGGCGCTGGGGATGACCCACTGGCAGTCCATGCAACTCATTATTCTGCCGCAGGCGTTTCGCGCCATGGTTCCCCTCCTGCTGACCCAGGGCATCGTGCTGTTCCAGGATACCTCTCTGGTATATGTCCTGAGCCTGGCAGACTTCTTCCGTACCGCGTCCACCATCGGTGAGCGCGATGGTACGCAGGTTGAGATGGTGCTCTTCGCAGGTGCGGTCTATTTTGTGATTAGTTTAAGCGCGTCGCTGTTGGTCAGTTGGCTGAAGAAAAGGACGGTATAATGATTTCCCTGAAAAATGTTTCTAAATGGTATGGGCACTTTCAGGTGCTGACCGACTGCTCTACCGAAGTCAAAAAAGGTGATGTGGTGGTAGTGTGCGGGCCGTCCGGTTCCGGTAAATCGACGCTGATCAAAACGGTTAATGGTCTGGAGCCTGTGCAGCAGGGTGAAATTGTTGTTAACGGCACCAAAGTGAACGACAAGAAAACCAACCTTGCCCAGCTTCGCTCCCACGTGGGGATGGTGTTCCAGCATTTTGAACTGTTCCCTCACCTCTCCATCATCGAGAACCTGACGCTGGCGCAGGTGAAAGTGCTTAAGCGTGACAAAAAAGCGGCGCGTGAGAAAGGGCTGAAGCTTCTGGATCGCGTGGGGCTTTCTGCGCACGCCGATAAGTTCCCGGCACAGCTTTCCGGGGGCCAACAGCAGCGTGTGGCGATTGCTCGCGCACTGTGTATGGATCCGGTGGCAATGCTGTTCGACGAACCGACCTCCGCACTCGATCCCGAAATGATCAACGAAGTGCTGGACGTCATGGTTGAACTGGCCCACGAAGGGATGACCATGATGGTGGTGACCCACGAAATGGGCTTCGCCCGCAAAGTGGCAAACCGCGTGATCTTTATGGATGAAGGCAAGATCGTTGAAGACTCGCCGAAAGAAGAGTTCTTCGCCAACCCGAAATCCGAACGCGCTAAAGACTTCCTGGCTAAAATCCTGCATTAATCTTCTCAGTGCGCAATCTGCGGATTGCGCACTGTCTCACGCTTTCAATCTCTGCTTCTCGTCGGCGTCACATTGCAGCGTTAACCTTGTCACAAAATAACGCTACGTATGGAGAACGCTATGGCACAGCTTATTATTTTCGATTGCGATCCGGGTCATGATGACGCGATTGCCCTCGTCCTTGCACTTGCCTCCCCTGAACTTGAAGTCAAAGCTGTTACCTCATCTGCCGGCAACCAGACGCCGGATAAAACCCTGCGCAACGTCCTGCGTATGCTGACCTTGCTAAAGCGCCCCGATATTCCCGTGGCCGGTGGCGCGGTCAAACCGCTGATGCGTGAACTGATCATTGCCGACAACGTACACGGAGAAAGCGGCCTGGACGGCCCGGCACTGCCGGAACCGGGTTTCGCCCCGCAATCCTGTACCGCCGTGGAGCTGATGGCAAAGGTACTACGCGAGAGTGCTGAACCCGTCACGCTGGTAGCAACGGGCCCGCAAACCAACGTTGCGCTGCTGCTGAACAGCCATCCTGAACTGCACAGTAAAATTGCCCGTATCGTGATTATGGGCGGAGCCATGGGGCTGGGTAACTGGACGCCTGCGGCGGAGTTCAACATCTTTGTTGACCCGGAAGCGGCGGAGATCGTCTTCCAGTCGGGCTTGCCGATTGTGATGGCCGGACTGGATGTTACCCACCGGGCGCAGATTATGGCGAATGACATCGAGCGTTTTCGTGCGATTGGCAACCCGGTTGCCACGACCGTGGCCGAGCTGCTCGACTTCTTTATGGAATATCACAAAGCCGAGAAATGGGGCTTCCATGGCGCGCCGCTGCATGACCCGTGCACCATTGCCTGGCTGCTGAAGCCTGAGATGTTTACCACGGTAGAGCGCTGGGTTGGTGTGGAGACCCAGGGGAAATACACCCAGGGGATGACGGTGGTGGATTACTATTCGCTGACGGGCAATAAACCGAATACCACGCTAATGGTGGATATCGATCGGCAGGCGTTTGTGGATTTGCTGGCGGAGAGGCTCGCATACTATAGTGCGGCCTGATGCCCTCACCCCAACCCTCTCCCACGGGGAGAGGGAGCAAACACTAAAAACGGCAACGTGGTTGCCGTTTTGCTTTTACCTTTTGCGGCTTGATGCCCTCACCCCAGCCCTCTCCCACAGGGAGAGGGCGCAAACAGTTTTGCTTTTACCTAGGGCTCAAACGGCCGACGCTGGAATTGATCGTGCCCGCACTTCGGACACAGGGACAGCACCTCCGGCGTATAAACGGCAATATGGTGATGGCATTTCTCACAGACCAGATTTCCCAGCCCCACCACTTCGCCGCTGTGATACACGCCGTGATGATTCAGATCCTGAAAGACTTCACGCCACTCCAGCTGTGTTTTATCGGTAATATCCGCCAGCTCCTGCCAGAGGCTCTCCTTGATCACCCGCATAAATACGCTGTCGGTCACCTCGTCCTGGCTCTCCTGGTAACTGCGCGCGAACTCTTCGAGGTCACGACGCACGGCGCGCGTCACCTCTTCCACTTCGGTTCGCGTTAACTCACCCGTTTGCGTCACGCGCGCACGCGCCTGTTCCACCAGCGCGTCGATATCTCGCTCGCCGTTACGCAGCCGTTCCGTCAGTGTTGCCACCAGTTCGCGGTAAAATTGAGCAACCTTGTTCATCATTTTGCCTCCCGGGTAAGTAACTATTTCTAATAATAGACCTTATTTCATCGCCGCTTTGTCAGGTGAACCACAGACCCGGTAAATTCCTGCAAAGCGCATTTGTGCGAAAGGCTGTTTTGACGCGGGCGTTTGGGCTATGCTATGCGGATCTGAAATACCACATCCATTGGCTACATTTGTAGCTGTATTGAAAACAGGACCACTGGCTGCCATGCAAGAGCAATACCGCCCGGAAGAGATAGAATCAAAAGTCCAGCAACACTGGGACGAGAAGCGTACCTTTGAAGTAACCGAAGACGAGAGCAAAGAGAAGTATTACTGCCTGTCGATGCTTCCCTATCCTTCTGGTCGACTACACATGGGCCACGTGCGTAACTACACCATCGGTGATGTGATTGCACGCTACCAGCGTATGCTGGGCAAAAACGTGCTGCAGCCAATCGGCTGGGATGCATTCGGTCTGCCAGCTGAAGGCGCGGCGGTCAAAAACAATACGGCGCCAGCGCCGTGGACGTACGACAACATCGCGTACATGAAAAACCAGCTCAAAATGCTGGGCTTTGGCTATGACTGGAGCCGCGAGCTGGCGACCTGTACCCCGGAATACTACCGCTGGGAACAGAAGTTCTTCACCGAGCTGTACAAAAAAGGCCTGGTCTATAAGAAGACGTCTGCAGTTAACTGGTGCCCGAACGACCAGACCGTTCTCGCGAACGAACAGGTTATCGACGGCTGCTGCTGGCGCTGCGACACAAAAGTTGAGCGTAAAGAGATCCCACAGTGGTTTATCAAAATCACCGCTTACGCTGACGAACTGCTGAACGATCTGGACACGCTGGACCACTGGCCGGATACCGTTAAGACCATGCAGCGCAACTGGATCGGCCGTTCTGAAGGCGTGGAGATCACCTTCAACGTTGAGAACTACGATCAGACTCTGACCGTCTACACCACCCGTCCGGATACCTTCATGGGCGCGACCTATCTGGCCGTGGCCGCAGGTCACCCGCTGGCGCAGAAAGCTGCCGAAAATAACCCAGAGCTGGCTACCTTTATCGACGAATGCCGCAACACGAAAGTGGCAGAAGCCGACATGGCGACCATGGAGAAGAAAGGCGTTGCCACGGGCTTCTATGCGAAGCACCCACTGACTGGCGAAGCGATTCCGGTCTGGGCAGCAAACTTCGTGCTGATGGAATACGGTACCGGTGCCGTGATGGCTGTTCCGGGTCACGACCAGCGCGACTATGAATTTGCCACCAAATACAACCTGCCGATCAAAGCCGTTATTCTGGCGGCTGACGGCTCTGAACCTGACCTGTCTGAGCAAGCACTGACGGAAAAAGGCACGCTGTTTAACTCTGGTGAGTTCAGCGGCCTGAGCTTCGAAGAGGGTTTCAACGCCATCGCCGACAAACTGGCATCGCTGGGCGTGGGCGAGCGTAAAGTGAACTACCGCCTGCGCGACTGGGGCGTTTCCCGTCAGCGTTACTGGGGTGCGCCAATCCCGATGGTCACGCTGGAAGACGGCACCGTGATGCCAACCCCGGAAGATCAACTCCCGGTGATCCTGCCGGAAGATGTGGTCATGGATGGCATCACCAGCCCGATCAAAGCCGATCCTGAGTGGGCAAAAACCACCGTTAACGGTCAGCCTGCGCTGCGTGAAACCGACACCTTTGACACCTTTATGGAGTCTTCCTGGTACTACGCCCGCTACACCTGCCCGCAGTATCAGGAAGGGATGCTGGATTCCGACGCGGCAAACTACTGGCTGCCGGTAGACATCTACATCGGTGGTATTGAACATGCCATCATGCACCTGCTCTACTTCCGCTTCTTCCACAAGCTGATGCGTGACGCAGGCATGGTGAACTCTGACGAGCCAGCGAAACAGCTGCTGTGTCAGGGCATGGTACTGGCAGATGCGTTCTACTATGTGGGTGCGAACGGCGAACGTAACTGGGTCTCTCCGGTTGATGCGATTGTTGAGCGCGACGAGAAAGGCCGTATCGTGAAGGCGAAAGACGCCGAAGGTCATGAACTGGTGTATACCGGCATGAGCAAGATGTCCAAGTCCAAAAACAACGGCATCGACCCGCAGGTGATGGTTGAGCGCTACGGCGCGGATACCGTGCGTCTGTTCATGATGTTTGCCTCACCGGCAGACATGACCCTGGAGTGGCAGGAGTCCGGTGTTGAAGGGGCGAATCGCTTCCTGAAACGCGTCTGGAAACTGGTTTACGAACACACCGCTCAGGGCGACGCACCGGCACTGAACGTTGCTGCCCTGACTGAAGATCAGCAGGCGCTGCGTCGTGATGTTC
The DNA here is from genome assembly GCF_049237265.1 of Enterobacter cloacae complex sp. IR5384. NCBI lineage: Bacteria > Pseudomonadati > Pseudomonadota > Gammaproteobacteria > Enterobacterales > Enterobacteriaceae > Enterobacter > Enterobacter cloacae complex sp. IR5384. Next base: position 117,475 of record NZ_JBMKHJ010000005.1, read on the forward strand.
ATAAAACGATTGCAAAAGTGACCGATGATATTGGTCGTCGTCAGACCTTCAATACCGCAATTGCGGCTATTATGGAACTGATGAACAAGCTGGCGAAAGCACCGCAGGAAGGCGAGCAGGATCGTGCCTTAATGCGTGAAGCGCTGTTGGCCGTCGTGCGCATGTTGAACCCGTTCACCCCGCATGTCAGCTTCACCCTGTGGCAGGAGCTGAAAGGCGAAGGCGATATCGACAACGCGCCGTGGCCGGTTGCTGATGAATCCGCCATGGTGGAAAACACCACGCTGGTGGTAGTACAGGTCAACGGTAAAGTACGCGGTAAAATTACCGTCGCCGTTGATGCAACCGAAGAACAGGTTCGTGAGCGTGCTGGCCAGGAACATCTGGTGGCGAAATATCTTGAGGGCGTTACCGTACGTAAAGTGATCTACGTACCAGGTAAACTGCTGAATCTGGTCGTTGGCTAAGCGCGGGAGGAAACGTGCGACAACTGGCAACAATACTCTTATCTCTGGCGGTGCTGGTCACCGCGGGGTGTGGCTGGCACCTGCGCAATACCACGGCGGTGCCCGCTGAGATGAAAACGATGATTTTCGACTCAGGGGATCCGAATGGTCCACTCAGCCGGGCAGTGCGTAACCAGCTGCGTTTGAACGATGTTCAACTGATCGAAAAAGGCACCCTGCGCCAGGATGTACCGTCATTACGTATCTTAAGCTCATCGCTGGCTAAAGATACCGCGTCGATCTTCCAGGATGGACGTACTGCGGAATATCAGATGGTGCTGACGGTGAACGCGGCAGTATTGATCCCGGGTAAAGACATTTTCCCTATCAATACCAAAGTGTACCGCTCGTTCTTTGATAACCCGCAAACGGCGCTGGCAAAAGATGCTGAGCAGCAGATTATCATTAACGAAATGTACGACAAGGCCGCAGAACAGCTGATCCGTAAGCTGCCAGGCATTGCCGCAACGACAAGACAGGGTTCTGACATCATCGACAAACCGGATGCCAACACGCCTCCTGTTTCTACCTCCATGGGTAACTGATGATCAGGCTGTATCCTGAACAACTCCGCGCGCAGCTCAATGAAGGGCTGCGCGCGGCGTATCTGCTACTGGGTAACGACCCGCTCTTGCTTCAGGAAAGCCTGGATGCCGTGCGACATGCCGCCGCCGCTCAGGGCTTTGATGAACACCACACCGTCCAGTTGGATAACAATACCGACTGGAATGCCCTCTTCTCCCTTTGCCAGGCGATGAGTCTCTTTGCATCACGCCAGACCATCCAGATCCTGCTGCCAGAGAATGGTCCGAACGCGGCCATCAATGAACAGCTGGCGACGCTGGTCAGCCTGTTGCACAGCGATCTGCTGTTAATCGTGCGTGGCAACAAGCTCACCAAAGCGCAGGAAAACGCCGCGTGGTTTACCCAACTCGCCACTCATGCCGTGCTGGTCACCTGCCAGACGCCTGAGCAAGCCCATCTGCCGAAATGGGTGGCGGCAAGAGCGAAGCAGAATAACCTGCAACTGGACGACGCAGCGAATCAGCTGCTGTGCTACTGCTATGAAGGCAACCTGCTGGCGTTAGCCCAGGCGCTGGACCGGCTCGCCCTCCTCTGGCCCGATGGCAAGCTGACTCTGCCGCGCGTGGAGCAGGCGGTTAACGACGCTGCACACTTCACGCCGTTCCACTGGGTTGATGCGCTGCTGATGGCAAAGAGCAAGCGCGCCCTGCATATTTTGCAGCAGCTACGCCTTGAGGGTAGCGAACCGGTTATATTGCTGCGTACGCTGCAGCGTGAACTGCTGATGCTCATCACGCTCAAGCGCCAGTCTGCTCATACGCCATTGCGTTCGTTGTTCGACAAACACCGTGTCTGGCAAAACCGTCGGGCGATGACCACCGAGGCCATTAATCGTCTGAGCCATGAACAGCTGCGCCAGGCGGTACAGCTTTTGATGCGCGCAGAGCTCACGTTAAAACAAGATTACGGCCAGTCCGTCTGGGCGGAACTGGAAAGCCTTTCTCTGCTGCTCTGCCACAAGGCGCTGGCAGATGTATTTATCGATGGATAGCATGCACTCTCTACAGGCCCTGTACGGTGGCACCTTTGACCCGGTCCATTACGGTCATCTGAAACCGGTTGAAATTCTGGCGAATCTGATTGGTCTTCAGCGCGTGATTATCATGCCCAATAACGTTCCGCCACATCGGCCTCAGCCTGAGGCCACCAGCGAGCAGCGAAAAGAGATGCTCGCCCTGGCCATTGCGGATAAACCGCTCTTCAGCCTGGACGAGCGTGAACTCCGTCGCGACACCCCGTCCTGGACCTCGCAAACGCTACAGGAGTGGCGGGCCGAACAGGGGCCGGACAAACCGCTGGCCTTTATCATCGGCCAGGATTCTCTGCTCAACTTCCCCACCTGGCACCAGTATGAAACCATTCTGGAGAACAGCCATCTCCTCGTCTGCCGCCGTCCGGGCTATCCGCTGACCATGCGTGAAGAACAGTATCAGCAGTGGCTGGAAGCTCATCTGACCGACAATGTGGAAGATCTGCATAATCAACCTGCCGGGAAGATCTATCTGGCGGAGACGCCGTGGTTTGATATTTCTGCGACAATCATTCGCGACCGGCTTCAGCACGGTTTAGCCTGTGACGATCTCCTGCCATCGTCAGTGCTGGACTATATCCACGCGCACGGGTTGTATCAGAAAAGCGCAGACGCATAATCCGGGCGTACAAAAAGCGCCTTATTGATTATCCTGCCTTGACAGAGTAAGCCATACTGTTATCCTCCGCTGCCAGACTTTCCCGCCGCTCATTGCTTTACAGAAATTGTTTTACAAAAATGGCGATGCAATCTCCGGCGGAGGGTGGGATGATACCCGCCTTCAAAAGCCCGGCCGGTGACATTTGTCCCGACAGGGGCGTCAGTTCAGGTATACTGTCTGGCTACGAATTCATAGTTGCACAATCTCATTCACCCAGGGGGAAAACTTGCAGGGTAAAGCACTCCAGGATTTTGTTATCGACAAAATTGATGACCTGAAAGGTCAGGACATCATCGCTATCGACGTTAAGGGTAAATCCAGCATCACCGACTGCATGATCATCTGCACCGGTACGTCTACTCGCCATGTGGTTTCAATTGCCGATCATGTTGTGCAGGAATCACGTGCAGCAGGGCTGTTACCGCTCGGTGTTGAAGGTGAAGCGACCGCTGACTGGGTGGTTGTCGATCTTGGCGATGTGATTGTCCACGTCATGCAGGAAGAGAGCCGTCGCCTGTATGAGCTGGAAAAACTCTGGGGTTAATGCGTGAAGTTGCAGCTGGTCGCCGTCGGCACCAAAATGCCGGACTGGGTACAAACCGGTTTTACTGAATATCTGCGTCGTTTCCCTAAAGATATGCCGTTCGAGCTGGTGGAGATCCCCGCCGGAAAGCGCGGCAAGAACGCGGATATCAAACGCATTCTTGATAAAGAGGGAGAACTGATGCTGGCTGCCGCAGGCAAAAACCGCATCGTGACCCTCGATATTCCAGGCAAGCCCTGGGATACGCCGCAGCTGGCGCACGAACTGGAGCGCTGGAAGCAGGATGGTCGTGACGTCAGTCTGTTGATTGGCGGGCCTGAAGGGTTGCCCCCTGCCTGTAAAGCGGCGGCAGAACAAAGTTGGTCTCTCTCCGCGCTGACGCTTCCCCACCCGCTCGTTCGGGTACTGGTGGCAGAAAGCCTGTACCGCGCGTGGAGCATTACTACCAACCACCCCTATCACCGCGAGTAATGACTGACCAGGGTAGATTAAGCAGCGGATGAAACTACAGAATTCTTTTCGCGACTATACGGCTGAGTCCGCGCTGTTTGTGCGCCGGGCGCTGGTCGCCTTTACGGGGATTTTGCTGCTTACCGGCGTGCTGATCGCCAACCTTTATAATCTGCAAATTGTCCGCTATACCGATTACCAGACGCGCTCAAACGAAAACCGCATCAAGCTGGTGCCTATCGCCCCCAGCCGCGGCATTATTTACGACCGTAACGGCACCCCGCTGGCCTTAAACCGCACCATCTACCAGATTGAGATGATGCCGGAAAAAGTCGACAACGTGCAGGATACGCTGGAAGCATTGCGAAGCGTTGTCGATCTTAACGATGACGATATCGCTGCGTTCAAGAAAGAGCGCGCCCGTTCTCACCGTTTTACCTCCATTCCGGTTAAAACCAACCTGACGGAAGTCCAGGTCGCCCGCTTTGCCGTCAACCAGTACCGTTTCCCCGGTGTGGAAGTGAAAGGCTACAAACGTCGCTACTACCCTTACGGTTCCGCGCTGACGCACGTGATCGGCTACGTATCCAAGATCAACGACAAAGACGTCGAGCGTCTCGATAAAGACGGCAAGCTGGCAAACTACGCCGCGACGCACGATATCGGTAAGCTGGGAATTGAACGCTATTACGAAGATGTCCTGCACGGGCAGACCGGCTATGAAGAGGTGGAAGTTAACAACCGTGGCCGCGTTATTCGTCAGCTGAAAGAGGTGCCGCCGCAGGCAGGACATGACGTCTACCTGACGCTCGACCTGAAACTCCAGCAGTATATTGAAACCTTACTGGCAGGCAGCCGTGCGGCAGTTGTCGTGACCGATCCGCGTACCGGCGGCATTCTGGCGATGGTCTCCATGCCAAGCTACGACCCTAACCTCTTTGTCGATGGGATTTCCAGTAAGGACTACTCCGGCCTGCTTAATGACCCGAACACGCCGCTGGTCAACCGCGCCACGCAGGGGGTCTATCCGCCGGCGTCCACGGTGAAACCTTACGTCGCCGTCTCGGCGCTGAGCGCGGGTGTCATCAACCGCAACACCAGCCTGTTTGACCCGGGCTGGTGGCAGTTACCGGGTTCAGAGAAACGCTATCGCGACTGGAAAAAATGGGGCCACGGTCATCTGAACGTGACGAAATCGCTGGAAGAGTCTGCGGATACCTTCTTCTATCAGGTGGCCTACGACATGGGTATTGACCGCCTGTCAGAATGGATGAGCAAATTTGGCTACGGCCATTACACCGGGGTCGATCTCGCCGAAGAACGCTCCGGCAACATGCCAACCCGCGAGTGGAAGCTAAAGCGCTTTAAAAAGCCGTGGTATCAGGGTGATACCATTCCGGTGGGTATCGGCCAGGGCTACTGGACCGCAACCCCGCTGCAGATGAACAAAGCGATGATGATCCTTATCAACGACGGCGTGGTGAAAGTCCCGCACCTGCTGCAAAGTACCGTTGAAGAGGGCAAAAAAGTGCCGTGGATCCAGCCGCATGAACCGCCAGTAGGGGATATTCACTCCGGCTTCTGGGAGATCGCCAAAGACGGGATGTACGGGGTGGCAAACCGCCCGAACGGTACCGCGCATAAGTATTTCGCCGGTGCACCGTATAAAGTGGCCGCCAAATCCGGTACGGCGCAGGTCTTCGGCCTGAAGGCCAACGAAACCTATAACGCGCACCGCATTGCCGAACGACTGCGTGACCATAAGCTCATGACGGCATTTGCACCTTATGATAACCCGCAGGTGGCGGTGGCAATGATTCTGGAAAACGGTGGCGCAGGGCCAGCCGTGGGCACCATCATGCGCCAAATCCTCGACCACATCATGCTGGGTGATAACAACACCGAACTGCCAGCTGAAAACCCGGCGGCCGCTGCGGCGGAGGACCAATAATCATGACGGATAATCCAAATAAAAAATCGCTGTGGGATAAAATCCACATCGACCCAGCCATGCTGCTGATCCTGCTGGCTCTGCTGGTCTACAGCGCTCTGGTTATCTGGAGCGCCAGTGGCCAGGACATCGGCATGATGGAGCGCAAAATTGGCCAGATCGCGATGGGGCTGGTCATTATGGTCGTCATGGCGCAGATCCCGCCACGCGTCTACGAAGGCTGGGCCCCCTATCTCTACATCTTCTGTATTATTTTGCTGGTTGCGGTAGATGCCTTTGGGGCCATCTCCAAAGGCGCACAGCGCTGGCTGGATCTCGGCGTAGTTCGCTTCCAGCCCTCGGAAATTGCCAAAATCGCCGTTCCACTGATGGTGGCACGCTTTATCAACCGCGACGTCTGTCCGCCATCACTGAAAAACACGGCCATCGCGCTGGTATTGATTTTCCTGCCAACGTTGCTGGTGGCGGCGCAGCCTGACCTTGGTACCTCGATCCTCATCGCCCTCTCCGGCCTGTTTGTTCTCTTCTTGTCGGGCCTGAGCTGGCGTCTGATTGGTATTGCGGTGGTGCTGGTTGCCGCGTTCATCCCTATTCTCTGGTTCTTCCTGATGCATGATTACCAGCGCCAGCGCGTGATGATGCTGCTCGATCCGGAAACCGATCCGCTGGGTGCGGGCTATCATATTATTCAGTCCAAGATCGCGATTGGCTCCGGTGGCCTGCGCGGTAAAGGATGGCTGCACGGCACCCAGTCGCAGCTGGAGTTCTTACCAGAGCGCCATACCGACTTTATCTTTGCGGTCCTGGCGGAAGAGCTTGGGTTGGTCGGCATCTTGATCTTACTCGCGCTGTATGTACTGTTAATCATGCGCGGGTTGTGGATTGCCGCGCGCGCGCAAACCACCTTTGGCCGCGTCATGGCGGGCGGGTTAATGTTGATTTTATTCGTTTATGTCTTCGTAAATATTGGTATGGTGAGTGGTATTCTGCCGGTTGTAGGCGTTCCGCTTCCGCTGGTGAGTTACGGAGGCTCGGCACTGATCGTGTTGATGGCCGGGTTTGGTATCGTGATGTCGATCCATACCCACAGAAAAATGTTGTCAAAAAGCGTATAAAAATAAGGGGATCGGAATGCGTAAGCAGTGGCTGGGGATCTGCATTGCGGCAAGTTTACTTGCGGCGTGCACAAGTGATGATGGTCAGCAACAGGCAACCGTCGCGCCGCCGCAGCCTGCGGTGTGTAATGGCCCAATCGTTGAAATCAGCGGCGCCGATCCCGTTTATGAACCGCTCAACGCCAGCGCGAATCAGGATTATGAGCGCGACGGCAAAAGCTACAAAATCGTTCAGGACCCTTCCCGTTTCAGCCAGGCGGGTTTCGCCGCCATTTATGATGCGGAACCCGGGAGCAACCTGACGGCATCAGGAGAAGCGTTCGACCCGACTCAACTCACTGCGGCACACCCGACGCTGCCTATCCCAAGCTACGCGCGTATCACCAACCTGGCGAACGGCCGTATGATCGTGGTCCGCATTAACGATCGCGGTCCGTACGGTAACGACCGTGTGATTTCGCTGTCGCGCGCCTCCGCCGACCGCCTGAACACCTCGAACAATACCAAGGTTCGTATCGACCCCATTATCGTGGCACCGGATGGCTCGCTCTCCGGGCCGGGTACCGCGTGTACGACAGTGGCGAAACAGACCTACGCCCTTCCCGACCGTCCGAATCTTGACGGTGGCATGGGGAGCGTCTCATCGCCAGCCGAGCCTTCTCAGCCAGCAGGCGAAGTGCGTCCTATCAGCAACGACACGTTGCAAAGCGATGACAGCACTGGCGCACCGGTAAAGAGTAGCGGTTTCCTGGGGGCTCCAACGACCCTGGCCTCCGGCGTGCTGGAAGGCAGTGAGCCTACCCCGGCGCCTGTTGCCGCCCCCGTTGCGCAGCAGCCTGCCCCCGTCACCGCTCCGGCAACGACCCAGAGCGCAGCGGTAGCAGCGACTGCTGCCGCTTCCAGCGGCGGCTTTGTCGTTCAGGTGGGCGCCGTCAGCGATCAGGCCCGCGCGCAGCAGTATCAACAGCGCCTGAGCCAGCAGTTTGGCGTTCCAGGCCGCGTTGAACAAAACGGGGCGGTGTGGCGTATTCAGATGGGACCGTTTGCCAGCAAATCGCAGGCAGCGACCCTGCAGCAGCGTCTGCAAAATGAAGCGCAACTCCAGTCATTTATCGCTGTAGCGAAGTAATGTATCGGCGGCATCCGAATTGTCAGTTTGTGTAAAAGTCATTCACAAACTCATGCTTAAAGTCGGATGCCTGCCTGAATAGCATTTGCTATAGTAAGGCACTTTTTTTAATTCCATCACGGATGTCGTAGTTCTGACCATGAAGACCACTTTTTCTGCTCGTTTTGTGCAGCGCATGGCGCTGACCACGGCCCTTTGCGCTGCTGCGCTCTCCGCAGCTCACGCCGATGACCTGAACATCAAGACCATGATCCCTGGCGTTCCGCAAATCGATGCGGAATCCTACATCCTGATCGATTACAACTCTGGCAAAGTTCTGGCAGAACAGAATGCCGATGCCCGCCGCGATCCGGCCAGCCTGACGAAAATGATGACCAGCTACGTTATCGGCCAGGCGATGAAGGCTGGTAAATTTAAAGAAACAGACCTGGTCACCATCGGTAACGATGCGTGGGCAACCGGCAACCCGGTCTTTAAAGGCTCCTCTTTAATGTTCCTGAAACCGGGTATGCAGGTTCCTGTCTCTCAGCTGATTCGTGGTATCAACCTGCAGTCCGGTAACGACGCCTGTGTCGCCATGGCCGATTTCGCTGCGGGCAGCCAGGATGCGTTTGTGGGCCTGATGAACAGCTACGTTTCTGCGCTGGGCCTGAAAAACAGCCACTTCCAGACCGTTCACGGCCTGGATGCGGAGGGTCAGTACAGCTCTGCGCGCGATATGGCGCTGATTGGCCAGGCGCTGATCCGCGATGTACCGAACGAATACGCCATCTATAAAGAGAAAGAGTTTACCTTCAACGGTATTCGCCAGACCAACCGTAACGGCCTGCTGTGGGATAACAGCCTGAACGTTGACGGCATCAAAACCGGTCATACCGACAAAGCGGGTTACAACCTGGTCGCCTCTGCTACCGAAGGTCAGATGCGCCTGATCTCTGCCGTGATGGGCGGTCGTACCTTTAAAGGCCGTGAGACAGAAAGCAAAAAACTGCTGACCTGGGGCTTCCGTTTCTTCGAAACCGTGAACCCACTGAAAGCAGGTAAAGAGTTTGCCTCTGAGCCGGTCTGGTTTGGTGATAACGATCGCGCCTCCCTGGGCGTGGACAAAGATCTGTACCTGACCATTCCACGCGGACGCATGAAAGACCTGAAAGCCAGCTACGTGCTGAACACCACCGAGTTGCATGCACCGCTGCAGAAAAACCAGGTTGTAGGCACCATTAACTTCCAGCTGGATGGCAAAACTATCGATCAGCGCCCGCTGGTTGTCCTGCAGGAAATTCCTGAAGGCAATTTCTTCGGCAAAATCATTGATTACATTAAATTGATGTTCCATCACTGGTTTGGCTAAAAATCGAACACTTGAAAGTGTGATTTTGATCCCCATATACTAAGTATCCTGATAACTCCCACCTGACGTGGGAGTTATTCTTTTTGACGTTACGCCGGAGCTGACATGAAAACCAAACTTAACGAACTGCTTGAATTCCCTACCCCATTTACTTACAAAGTAATGGGTCTGGCGAAACCTGAGCTGGTTGATCAGGTGGTTGAAGTGGTACAGCGCCATGCGCCGGGTGACTACTCTCCGTCAGTAAAACCAAGCAGCAAGGGCAACTACCACTCGGTATCTATTACCATTACCGCAACACACATTGAGCAGGTTGAGACGCTGTACGAAGAGCTCGGCAATATCGAAATTGTTCGTATGGTGCTGTAGTCCCTCTGCGGTTACCCGGTTTGCCGGGTAACCCCTCTCCCCCGCTGTGATATACTCCCCCTCATCTTTTGTCCCTCGTCTTCGGAGACGTCGTTTTGTATCAGGATAAAATTCTTGTCCGTCATCTCGGGCTGCAACCTTATGAGCCTGTCTCCCAGGCTATGCATGACTTCACCGACTCACGTGATGACACCACCCCTGATGAAATCTGGCTGGTAGAACACCTGCCGGTGTTTACGCAGGGGCAAGCGGGAAAAGCGGAACATTTATTGATGACGGGCGATATCCCGGTTATTCAGAGCGACCGCGGCGGGCAGGTTACGTACCATGGCCCAGGGCAACAGGTGATGTACGTTCTCCTGAACCTCAAACGCAGAAAGCTGGGCGTACGTGAACTGGTCACTCTGCTTGAGCAAACGGTCGTCAACACACTGGCGGAATACGGTATTGATGCGCATCCGCGGGCCGACGCACCGGGAGTCTACGTGGGCGAGATGAAGATCTGCTCGCTGGGGCTGCGTATCCGTAAAGGCTGCTCGTTTCACGGGCTGGCTTTGAACATTAATATGGATTTGAAGCCCTTCCAGCGCATCAATCCCTGCGGCTATGCCGGGATGGAAATGACGCAAATGTGCCAGTGGGTTGATACGGCAACAACAGAAAATATCCGTCCTGTGCTCTTAGCTAATATGTTAGCACTACTTAACAATCCCCCGCACAAATATATCACTGCTTAATATATTATACATCGTGGCTCGATAATTTGACGGGCCACGATTTAATTGCCGCTTTTACACTTTACAATAATCCGCAGATTCTATATTTTCGAAGCGCTCGAATATTACCGTTCCATATTATTTAGCCTCCCGTCAGCGCTGCGTGCAGGACCTAAGTAACTTGCGTGATAATCACTCAACTGGTTGTTTTTGATAAACAAGTGAAACAAAACCAACACTTTACGAATCTCTACAAGCATAATAAATAAATTCAACTATCATTCATGTTGTGAATGTGTACGGAGTAAAAGCGTGGAGTATAATAATTTACCAGCCAAACGCCTGAATGAACTCGGTGGCGAAGACAAGCCGCAAATTTTTCGGACTTTACGTAATATTGATCTCAATTTACTGACTATTTTTGAGGCGGTATATGTCCATAAGGGTATCGTTAACGCTGCGAAAATTCTTAATCTCACGCCCTCTGCAATAAGCCAGTCTATTCAAAAGCTGCGCGCTATATTTCCGGACCCGTTATTTATTCGTAAGGGACAGGGTGTCACCCCCACGGCTTACGCCACGCATCTGCATGAGTACATCAGCCAGGGGCTGGAGTCGATTCTGGGCGCGCTGGATTTAACCGGAAGCTACGACAAACAACGAACCATCACCATCGGCTGCTCTCCCTCTGTGGGGGTGTTGGTTATGCCTGCCATTTACCAGGCCGTAAAAGAGCATGCGCCGCAGCTGCTGCTGCGTAATGTACCGATCAGCGAACCTGACGTGCAGCTTGCCCAGTTCCAGACCGATTTAATTATCGACAGCGGCAGCTTCAGCGCCCGCGCGTTGGGGCAAAATGTCCTCTATGCCGACAACCTGGTGCTGGTCTGTCGCCAGCAGCATCCGGTGCTCAGCGAGCCGCTCACCATAGAAAATCTGCGTAACTACGATCACTCGTCATTTATGACGGAAGGACAGTCTCATCATGCGCTGCGCCAGCGTATCGATGACATTTTCCCGGAGCGCCAGATAAGCTTCAGCAGTTACAATATGTTCACTACCGCGTCCCTGATTGGCAGCAGTGACATGCTCTGCATCATGCCTTCGCGCCTGTATCATCTGCTGCGGAAATGCTGGCCGCTGGAGAGCATTCCGCTCAGCCAGTTGAATGCAGAATCTATTGAGATTTCACTGCATTACAATAAGCTCAGTCTGCGCGATCCGGTACTTGAAAATGTGATCCGCATCATCCGCCAGGCCTTCTGACAGGTTGACACAGCACAAGCCCCTGCCGCACGCAGGGCAAAAGGCACAAAACAACAACTATTTTACAAATTGGCGACCTGGCAGGCTGCTTTAACGACCGTTTCAATGATATACTGCCTGTCGTTCGTTCAAAAATAGTTGATAAATACAACATTCCCTTGAATTGAAACGCTTTCCTTCGATATTCGCAACTGGAACACGCACGCTATGAGTAAACCCATTGTGATGGAACGCGGTGTTAAATACCGCGATGCCGATAAAATGGCCCTTATCCCGGTTAAAAACGTGGCTACAGAGCGCGAGGCGCTGTTAAGAAAACCGGAATGGATGAAAATCAAACTTCCGGCCGACTCTTCGCGTATCCAGGGGATCAAAGCGGCGATGCGTAAGAATGGCCTTCACTCTGTATGTGAAGAAGCCTCTTGCCCGAACCTTGCTGAGTGTTTCAACCACGGCACCGCGACGTTTATGATTCTGGGTGCTATCTGTACCCGCCGTTGCCCGTTCTGCGATGTTGCTCATGGCCGCCCGGTAGCGCCGGATGCAAACGAACCTCAAAAACTGGCGCAGACCATTGCTGATATGGCGCTGCGTTATGTGGTCATTACCTCCGTTGACCGTGATGACCTGCGTGATGGGGGTGCTCAGCACTTTGCTGACTGCATTACTGCCATTCGCGAGAAAAGCCCGAACATTAAGATTGAGACGCTGGTGCCGGATTTCCGTGGTCGTATGGACCGCGCGCTGGATATCCTGACCGCAACGCCACCAGACGTCTTTAACCACAACCTGGAGAACGTACCGCGTCTCTACCGTCAGGTGCGTCCGGGTGCTGACTACAACTGGTCCCTGAAGCTGCTGGAGCGTTTTAAAGAAGCGCATCCACATATCCCTACCAAGTCAGGTCTGATGGTTGGCCTTGGTGAGACCAATGACGAAATCATCGAAGTGATGCGCGATCTGCGTCGCCACGGCGTGACCATGCTGACGCTGGGCCAGTATCTGCAGCCAAGCCGTCATCACCTGCCGGTGCAGCGCTACGTTAGCCCGGATGAGTTTGATGAGATGAAAGCGGAAGCGATGGCGATGGGCTTCACCCATGCTGCCTGCGGTCCGTTTGTGCGTTCCTCTTACCATGCCGATATGCAGGCAAAAGGCGAAGAAGTTAAATAACCCTGTAATATTCACTTACAGGAATACAAAAAAACCGGCCTGTTGAGCCGGTTTTTTTTCGCAAGCCTTAAGGCATTGCCGTTACTCTTTGTGAGAGAGCTTTTCAGCCGGAACGGTATCCTCGGCGCTTTTCTTCGCTGCCGCGTCATCGTCGTTCATCGCTTTCTTAAAGCCTTTGATGGCGGCACCCAGGTCACCACCCAGCGTGCGTAACTTCTTGGTACCAAACAGCAGGACGACCAGTGCGGCAACCACCAGCAGTTTGGTAATACTAATCTCACCCATAGATACCTTCTTTACTTAAAACAGGCTGCATTCAGCGTCAAAACCGGATCATATTAACGGTCATTTGGCGCGTGCACACAATAGCAACCTGTAACAAGGTGAATCAAGCATTGTTGAAAAAAACATCACAATAATTGCGGTGGCGCAAAACGTCGGTTGCGAAGAACAGGTAATTGCTGCCGTGCAAGCGCTATCCTTTCCGAAATTATCTCCGCCATCAGTAAAACCGGACCTTCCGCTGCAGCGGCAATCGTGACGCCCAGCGGGTCAATCACCCTGCTCTGCCCGATATTTTTATTGCCGCACTCCCCTGCCGCGACCACATAACAGGTGGTATCCAGCGCGCGCGCCGTAAGCAACGTGGCCCAATGATGCTCTTTCAGCGGCCCTTTAACCCACGCGGCAGGCAGAACAAGCACATCCGCTCCCTGTAATGCCAGGCTCAACGCCAGCTCAGGAAAACGCAAATCGTAGCAGGTCATCAGCCCAATGTTTAAACCATCAACCGCGATCAGGGGCGGAACGCACTCCCCCGGGTCAACCAGGCGCGACTCCTGGATACTGAACGCATCATAGAGATGAAGCTTGGCATAGCTGGCGATGATGACGCCGCCACGGATGGCTACCAGTGTGTTAACTGCCCGGCCAGGGGTTGACGGCACATGGACCGTCAACATTGTGGTCATGTCATTACCCGCACTCTCGGCCAGTAATTGCTGTAAAAACGCGCCATCAAGCGGCTGCGCGGATTTCACCGATAAATCCGGGTCGTTATCATCGCGAGCCAGCAAGGCTTCCGGCAGCACCAGCAACGACGCCCCCTTCTGTTGTGCCTGTTTCATCAGCGAGACACACTGCGCCGCATTCTCATGCCAGCGAGGCGTGACCGCAAACTGCCCTACCGCAACATACATATTTGTCCCCTGATTATAAACAGCGTTAAACTCGCCACTCTTACACATCAAATAGCAGGTATTTACAGTGTTACAACTCCTTTTAGCTGTTTTTATTGGTGGGGGGACGGGGAGCGTTGCGCGGTGGTTCCTGAGTATGCGGTTTAATCCACTGCATCAGGCGATTCCAATGGGAACACTGGCAGCAAACCTGATTGGTGCGTTTATCATAGGCATGGGTCTGGCCTGGTTTAACCGTATGACGCACATCGATCCCATGTGGAAAGTATTGATTACCACCGGGTTCTGCGGCGGTTTAACCACCTTCTCCACCTTTTCTGCGGAAACGGTGTTTTTGTTTCAGGAAGGCCGTATCGGCTGGGCGTTGCTGAACGTTGCGATAAATATGCTCGGCTCTTTTGCGATGACCGGGATCGCATTCTGGCTATTTTCTTCCGCCAGCCCCCACTAACTGCCGAAGCGTTAATGTTGGCTTAATTTTTCTCTGTCACTCTGGTGCCAATACAGAACGAGGGTGACAGAATGAAAGAGAGTTTAATGAGCGCAGGCGTGGTGTTGTTGAGCGTGCTGATCGTTGCCAGCTTCCTGAAGATGTATCTGCTTGGCTGATGCAAAACGAAAAAAACCCGCTCAGTGAGCGGGTTTTGAAATTCTTGCTGACGCGTCTGAATTACAGAGCGATTACGTTAGCAGCAGAAGGGCCTTTGGCACCGTTAGTGATTTCGAACTCTACACGCTGACCTTCAGCCAGAGTTTTGAAACCATTAGACTGGATTGCAGAGAAGTGTACGAACACGTCTTTGCTGCCATCTTCAGGAGTAATGAAACCGAATCCTTTGGACTCATTAAACCACTTAACGTTACCTTTAATCTTAGACATCAAAATTACCTTTACATTAAAAAACGACACAAATGCTGTGTCGGTTACCAGTACAACAATTGTGGGACCTTTTGTCCAGCGGATCTTTGATAAAAAGTGACTAAAGTCGCGTTAATTTTCGCTGGCGGATTTTTATCCCATATGAATCAACGACTGCGCATTTTTTTCACCGCTTTGTCAGCTTTTTTCAGTTAAAACTGAAAACGCATCCAGGCGAAGTAAACGTTACCGTTGTTGTACGTACCGGGAATGTAGGTCATCTGGAACGTTGCAGGACCATAACCAATTGAGGCCAGCGGCAGCAGAACCGGAATGGGGATATAGTTCCAGTTGTCGCGTGCAGTCACCCCGGCGGTATAGCCCAGGCCAACGTGGAAGTTGTCGTCAGCTAAGGGACGCCAGGTTTTCTCCCAGCCATAGCCACCGATCGGTTCCCATTTGTTAAAGGAGTCTTTAAAGGCCATCAGATAAATACCGTGCCAGTTGCCCTTTTCGTCCCAGCGCGACTGACCAAAACCTGCCCCCCACGGGCGCTCGTTATATTTGTCGGTCTTTTCTTTGTCATAGGCAAAGCGTGCATGCCAGGTGATGGCCGGCACGTAGAGATCATAGTGCTCTGGCGCATTCCAGGTCTGCGAAACATTATCCGTAAAGGTGGAGAACCAGCCCTTATCCGTCGCGTTCTCTTCAGCCTGTGCCACAGAAGAGAGCGTTAACTGTGCAAAAATAAACAGAAAAATGAAGAAAAATTTATTACGTACGATCACAATGCAATTACCATTCTTAGTATTCGAGGCAAAGTTTACCATACAATAGTTGAATGGAGCCTTAACGGCATCGGCATTACTCCTAATTAATCAGCCACTTTGCGAGAATATTCTGAGAGCGGCACGGCGGCGTGTTGAATAATCTTCTCCCGGGCGCGTTTAAACCTTTTTTAATAATGCCCACCGGCAAAAATAACCACTCTATTAATATGGTTTTCAGGGCAAACATAACGCCCTGTCTTCAAGGTATAAAGATTATCATTAGCCACTACAGCCAGAGTTTTCGTGCTGCCCAGCCCCTTTCCCGCGAAACGCTGTACGGACCCCCTCACCAACGCGCACCGGCAGGAAAAGTCTTTTCCACACTTATTCAAGAACGTGTTAATATAGAATCAATTAATTAACAAATCATTAGCATTTAAATGACATACTCCACTGTTGTCACCGGTCAATACCCATATGTCATTATTGCCATCACCATGGCAAAAATATCGCTAACATCTGCTTTAGTAGTATATTTATTGATTTTAATCAGCAAGGACTGGCCATTAATTCGGCACATTCTCATCCTTCTTTTTTATTGATTATTTGTGCTCTCGGGCAGCAAGGATACAGGGGAAATCATGCTTACGTTTTTCGAGCTCCTTATCGGAGTCGTCGTCATTGTCGGTGTAGCACGCTACATCATTAAGGGGTATTCCGCCACGGGCGTGTTATTTGTCGGCGGCCTGGCCTTGCTGATCGTTAGCGCCCTGATGGGTCACCAGGTCTTACCCGCCAGCGCAGCGAGCACCGGGTATACCGCCACAGACATTGTTGAATACATTAAAATTCTGCTCATGAGCCGCGGTGGCGATCTGGGCATGATGATCATGATGCTGTGCGGTTTTGCCGCCTACATGACCCATATTGGTGCCAACGATATGGTCGTGAAGCTGGCCTCCAGACCGCTGCAGTACATCAACTCCCCGTATCTGCTGATGGTGGCAGCCTACTTCCTCGCCTGTCTGATGTCGCTGGCCGTGTCGTCCGCGACTGGCCTGGGGGTGTTGCTAATGGCTACCCTGTTCCCGGTGATGGTTAACGTCGGCATTAGCCGTGGTGCAGCGGCGGCTATCTGCGCCTCTCCGGCGGCCATTATTCTCTCCCCTACCTCTGGCGACGTCGTACTGGCGGCGAAAGCCGCGGAAATGTCACTCATCGATTTCGCCTTTAAAACCACGCTGCCGATTTCCATTGTGGCTATCGTGGGCATGGGCATCGCGCATTTCTTCTGGCAGCGTTATCTCGATAAAAAAGAGCACATCAGCCACGAAATGATGGACGTGAATGAAATCACCACCACCGCCCCGGCGTTCTATTCCATTCTGCCGTTCACGCCTATCATCGGCGTGCTGATTTTTGACGGCAAATGGGGACCACAGCTGCACATCATTACCATTCTGGTTATCTGTATGCTGCTGGCCGCCATGCTGGAATTTATTCGCGGTTTCAACACTCAGAAGGTATTTTCTGGCCTGGAAGTGGCGTATCGCGGTATGGCTGATGCATTTGCAGGCGTCGTGATGCTGTTGGTGGCGGCGGGCGTCTTCGCGCAGGGTCTGAGCACTATCGGCTTTATTCAGAGCCTCATCTCCATCGCCACGTCGTTCGGCTCTGCCAGCATTATCCTGATGCTGGTACTGGTGGTGCTGACCATGCTGGCGGCAATGACCACCGGTTCAGGTAACGCGCCGTTCTACGCCTTCGTTGAGATGATCCCAAAACTGGCTCACTCCTCCGGTATTAACCCGGCTTACCTCTCCATTCCCATGCTGCAGGCGTCTAACCTCGGTCGTACCATTTCGCCGGTATCAGGTGTCGTAGTCGCGGTCGCCGGGATGGCAAAAATCTCGCCGTTCGAAGTGGTAAAACGCACGTCGGTCCCGGTGCTTGTGGGCCTGATCATCGTGATTATCGCAACCGAAGTGCTGGTTCCTGGCGCAGCCTGAGTAAAATGACCGATATCCAAAAAGCGCCTGCGGGCGCTTTTTGTGCTTTAATAACTTCCAGAAATCTATCGCGTTAACCCATCAGGAAATCACATGTTCAGGAAGGATATCGTTATCCCGTCTGGCGCCATGGCGCTTGCACTCTGTGTCTTCACCGCGCAGGCGGATCCGCTCAAAGCCACGCAGTATGGCGATTTCGATCGCTACGTTCTGGCGCTTTCCTGGCAAACCGGGTTCTGCCAGAGCATGGCTGAACGTAACCGTAACGAACCCGAAGAGTGCCGTCTGCAAAAAGAGAGCAATAACAAGACCGATTATCTAACCGTACACGGATTATGGCCTGGCCTGCCAAAATCCATCGCCGCACGCGGCGTGGATGAACGCCGCTGGATGCGTTTTGGCTGCGCGACCCGCCCAATCCCGAACATGCCGGAAGCCAAAGCCAGCCGCAAATGCTCAGCCGCCGAAACCGGGCTATCACTGTCGGGTGCCGCAAAGCTGAACAGCGTCATGCCCGGTGCTGGCGGTAACTCCTGCCTGGAACGCTATGAGTACGCCAAACACGGCGTCTGCTTCGGCTTTGATCCTGACGCCTATTTCGGCACCATGGTGCGGATGAATCAGGAGATAAAAAACAGCGCGGTGGGTAAATTCCTGGCGGATAACTACGGTAAAACGGTAAGCCGTAAAGATTTTGATAACGCCGTGGCGAAAAGCTGGAGCAAAGACAACGTCAAAGCGTTCAAACTGACCTGCAATGGTAATCCGGCCTATCTGACCGAAATGCAGATCTCGCTTAAGGCCAGCACCATTAATAACCCGCTGTCTGCCGGCTCTTTTGCGCCACAGCCACATCCGGGTAACTGTGGCAAACAGTTTGTTATCGATAAAGTGGGTTACTGATCCACAATCGGGCGCACCATATCGAAGCGGTGTTCATCACTGATGCCATAATAGGCCGTCGGCCCACCCGCACGCAGGATAGGCTGCGCTTTCGCCGTCTGGTAGATCCCCTCTTCCAGCAGCGATTCTGCAATATGAATCCCCACCACTTCGCCCAGCACCAGCCAGGTGTCTACCGGCGTGCCGTCGGCGCCGGTCAGCTGAATACACTGCGACAGGCGGCACTCAAAGTTCACCGGACTCTCGGCCACGCGTGGCGCCTTTACAAGCTGGCTTGCCGCTGGCGTCAATCCGGAAAAAGAGAACTCGTCTTGATCGTGAGGCAGCGTAGCGGAGGTGAGATTCATCGCCTCAGCCAGGTCGCGCGTGGCAAGGTTCCAGACAAACTCACCCGTTTCGTTAATATTACGCACGCTGTCTTTCCAGCCGTTGCTGGAAAAACCAATAATCGGCGGGCGGTAGTTAAAGCAGTTAAAGAAGCTATAAGGTGCCAGGTTGATCTGTCCTGCCTGGTCGCAGGAGGAGATCCAGCCAATCGGACGCGGACCAATAATGGCATTCAGCGGGTCATGCGGCAGGCCATGCCCCTGTGACGGTTGATAAAAGTACATAGCGCTCTCTTATAAGGGTCAGACGCGAACTGCGTTTACCCACTATCCTGATTCAGAACGTTCAGCGTAACGCAATCCGCCAGAAATGCAGACTGAATAAATTTCAGCGAAAATTCATATGGCCCATGAATGTGACCTCTATCACTTCAAAGTTGCGTGCGCAGACAGTATCATCGGGAGAGTTAAACCCTCGCTGCCAGACGGCGAGGGTTTTCTTTTGGATTGGTTTCTGCGTTACACGCAGCATTAACGACATGGAGTAAAAAATGTCCAGACCCACCATCATTATCAATGAACTTGACGCAGAACGTATTGACCGACTTCTGGAAAAACCAGAATTCGCCTCGCTCCCGGTAGCCGATGCCCTGAATGAAGAGCTCGACCGGGCGCAGATGTGTACCCCGGAGTCCATGCCGCATGACGTGGTCACCATGAACAGCCAGGTCAAATTCCGCAACCTGACAACGGGCGAAGAGTTAACCCGCACGCTGGTCTACCCGGCGCAAATGACCGACAGCAGCGCTCAGCTTTCCGTGCTGGCACCGGTCGGCGCGGCCCTGCTGGGCCTGCGTACGGGGGATACCATTCACTGGGAATTGCCGGGCGGTGCCTCGACCCATCTGGAAGTGCTGGCGTTGCTCTACCAGCCAGAAGCGGCAGGCGATTACCTGCGTTAATCCCATCTGAACAAGCGCGACCCGCGTTGCACAGAGGATGCCTGCGCATCCTCTTTCCGCAGATTCACCTGGACGTCCTATATCGTGCCGCAGGTAAGGGAACCGTCTTAAACCACCCCACCCGGAAACGCATTCACCAGCCCTTTAACCTGCTGTTCCGCCGCTTCCGGCGTTTCTGCACCGGGCACCAGAATCACCTTCCGGCACGCCTCCTCCCGTTTTTCAAAGATCCGGTAGGCGCGTTCGGCATCATCCAGCGGCAGATAGTGGGTGACAATCTCCTCCGGCGTCAGCAACCCTTTTTCGATCAGCGGTAACAACTCGCCAAGCCAGGCGTGGACGTGGGTCTGGCCCATCTTAAAACTGAGCCCCTTATCGAAGGCATCACCAAACAGGAAGCCATGGATAAAGCCCGCATACACGCCGGGCACGCTCACCACCCCACCCCGTCGAACAGCAGCAATACACTGACGCAGCGCTTTACCGCTGCTGCCCTCAATTTTAAGGTTGCTGAGGATGGTTTCCGTGGTGCTGCCTTTGGCTTCAAACCCCACGGCATCAATGACGGCATCCACGCCGCGCTGGCCTGCGGTTTGCTCAATGATTTTTTCCGCTGCGTCGTTGTCTTCATCAAAGTTGATGGGGATAGCGCCGTAGCGCTCTGCGGCAAAACGCAGACGATACGGGTGATGGTCAATCACAAAGATCTGTTCGGCACCTAACAGCCGCGCGCAGGCGATGGTCAGTAACCCCACCGGTCCTGCACCAAAAACGGCGACGCTGGAGCCTTTTTCAATCTGGGCATTTTTCGCCGCCTGCCAGGCGGTAGGCAAGATATCGGAGAGGAACAGCGCTTTATCATCGGAGAGCAGCTGAGGCACTTTGAACGGCCCAACGTTACCTTTGGGCACCCGAACGTATTCCGCTTGTCCACCGGGCACGCCGCCATAAAGATGGCTGTAGCCAAACAGCGCGGCGGGCGCGGGAATTTGCTTTTTATTCAGCGCGGCGCCCTGCCCGGCGTTGGTGCTCTCGCAGGCCGCGTACTGCTGCAGGCGGCAAAAGAAGCAGTCACCACAGGCGATGACAAACGGGATCACCACCCGGTCGCCTTTTTGCAGCGTCTTCACTTCCCTGCCCGTCTCCACCACTTCGCCCATGAACTCGTGGCCAAAAATATCGCCGTGTTCAACTTTGGGGATCTTCCCGCGGTAGAGATGCAGATCCGATCCGCAGATCGCCGTGGCCGTTACGCGCAGGATAATATCGTCAGGTTGTTCAATAACAGGATCGGGGACATTCTCGACACGAACATGATGTGGACCGTGGTACGTGAGTGCTTTCATGCGACCTCCGAAAGGATCCGGGTAAGTATTTAAGGGTAGCGTTCCCTGACGACCTGCCCGGGATTAGCGGGCTTTTGAGATTTATCCTGGGAAAAACAGAAAAGTGCCGCAGCGCTTACAAAAACCATATTCATTTTATGGTTGAATGATTCCAGCGTTTATAAACAAGGAGAAACGGGTATGTATCAAAGAATTATTATGCCGGTTGATGTTTTTGAGATGGAGCTGAGCGACAAGGCCGTACGCCATGCGGAATTTCTGGCGCAGCAGGACGGGATTATTCATCTTCTACACGTGCTGCCGGGTTCTGCCAGCCTGAGTCTGCATCGCTTCGCCGCCGATGTACGCCGCTTTGAAGAGCATCTGCAGCACGAGGCGGAAAATCGCCTGCAAACGATGGTCGGGCACTTCACCATCGACCCTTCCCGCATTAAAACGCATGTCCGGTTTGGCAGCGTGCGCGATGCCGTTAACGAGCTGGCGAGCGAGCTGAACGCCGACGTGGTGGTTATCGGTTCACGCAATCCGTCCATTACCACGCATCTGCTGGGTTCAAACGCCTCCAGCGTTATCCGTCACACCCACATTCCGGTGATGGTCGTGAGATAAAAAAAGAGGCCACCTTCTGGTGGCCTCTCCTGGTGCAGGTGCAGTCTTACTGACTTTTATTATGCTGTTTTGGTGCGAATCAGGTAGTCGAACGCGCTCAGAGACGCTTTCGCCCCTTCACCGGTCGCGATGATGATCTGCTTGTACGGCACGGTAGTACAGTCGCCCGCCGCAAATACGCCCTTCACGCTGGTTTCACATTTGGCATCGATGATAATCTCGCCCATGCGGTTACGCTCAATGGCGCCTTCCAGCCAGGTGGTGTTTGGCAGCAGACCAATCTGCACGAAGATCCCCGAAAGCGGAACGCTGTGCACATCGCCACTGACGCGGTCGCGGTACTCCAGACCGGTGACTTTACTGCCGTCGCCCTTCACTTCCGTGGTCTGCGCATTCAGCACGATGTCGACGTTTTTCAGGCTGCGTACTTTATCCTGCAGTACCTGGTCTGCCTTCATCTCTGGTGCAAATTCCAGCAGGGTAACGTGTTCAACAATGCCCGCCAGGTCGATAGCCGCTTCAACACCGGAGTTACCGCCGCCAATCACCGCCACGCGTTTGCCTTTAAACAGCGGACCATCGCAGTGCGGGCAGTAGGTCACGCCTTTGGTGCGATACTGATCTTCACCCGGCACGTTCATGTTTCGCCATTTGGCACCGGTGGCAATGATAACACTGCGGGCTTTCAGCACCGCGCCGGAAGCAGTTTCAATCTGGTGTAAGCCACCTTCGACTGCGGCAGGAACCAGCTTGCTGGCGCTCTGGCTGTCGATCACATCCACTGCGTAATCATTGACGTGCGCTTTAAGTGCGCCAGCCAGTTTCTGGCCTTCGGTCTTCGGCACAGAGATGTAGTTTTCGATATCCACGGTATCCAGCACCTGGCCGCCAAAGCGTTCGCCCATCAGACCGGTACGAATACCTTTACGTGCGGAATAGACCGCTGCCGCGGCGCCCGCCGGGCCAGAGCCGACAATCAGTACATCATACGCATCGCGCTTGTTCAGCTCTTCTGCGGCACGTTTTTCGGCGCCGGTATCCACTTTGGCCACAATTTCGGACAAGGTCATACGGCCCTGGCCAAACTCCTGCCCATTCAGGAACACTGCCGGAACCCCCATCACGTTGCGATCGGTGATTTCGTTCTGGAAAGTGCCGCCATCAATTGCGGTGTGTTTAATAC
Source organism: Enterobacter cloacae complex sp. IR5384 (assembly GCF_049237265.1). Lineage (NCBI taxonomy): Bacteria > Pseudomonadati > Pseudomonadota > Gammaproteobacteria > Enterobacterales > Enterobacteriaceae > Enterobacter > Enterobacter cloacae complex sp. IR5384. The sequence continues at coordinate 140,487 of NZ_JBMKHJ010000005.1, forward strand.
GCGGGTTCAGGACTGACATCAGGTTCAGCGCCTGCACCACGTCCGGGCAGTTGTGGCAGGAGAGTGAATAGTAAGTTTCGAAGGTGAAATCCCCGTCGATATCGCGGATCTGCTCCAGCAGCGCCTGCGCCTCTTTCGACGGATGCCCACCGGTCCACAGCAGAGCCAGCACCAGTGAGGTAAATTCGTGGCCCAGCGGTGAGCCGGCAAAACGCGGCCCCTGATCAGAGCCCGGGTTGGTGATCAGGAAAGATGGCTTACGCACCGCCAGATCGTTCGCTTCTTTGAAGGTCACTTTCGGTGACAGTTCGGCGATCTCCGCCAGCAGTTCCTTGATTTCTGCCGATTTAGCGCTGTCGTCCAGCGTGGCAATCAGCTCAACAGGTTTGGTCAGTTTCTCAAGGTATGCCTTGAGCTGGGTTTTCATTGTAGTGTCGAGCATTGTTCTTCCCTCTCTAAAAACGTCATCATGCAAGCTGCCTTATACGGGCGGCCTGAATGCAACTTGCATCATGGTGCTGGAATGAAATGGGCGCGGGGGGCGCCCATGGGTTGCCGGGTGGCACGTCGTTTACCCGGCCTACGATACTGTAGGCCTGTGCAAGCTCAGCGCCGCCAGACTTTACAGACTTAGATCTTGCCGACCAGGTCTAAAGATGGAGCCAGCGTCGCTTCGCCTTCTTTCCATTTCGCCGGGCACACTTCACCTGGGTGAGACGCCACGTACTGAGCGGCTTTCACTTTACGCAGCAGGTCAGATGCATCACGGCCGATACCTTCAGCGGTAACTTCGATAGCCTGGATAATGCCCTGCGGGTCAACAACGAAGGTCGCACGGTCTGCCAGGCCTTCATCTTCACGCATGTTGTCGAAGTTACGGGTCAGGGCGCCAGTCGGGTCACCGATCATCGCGTATTTGATTTTCGCGATGGTTTCAGAGCTGCTGTTCCACGCTTTGTGGGTGAAGTGGGTGTCGGTAGAGACAGAGTACACGTCTACGCCCAGCTTCTGCAGTTCATCGTAGTGATCGGCCACGTCACCCAGTTCGGTCGGGCAAACGAATGTGAAGTCAGCCGGATAGAAGAAGAACACGCTCCAGCGGCCTTCGGTATCTTTCTCAGTCACTTCAATGAATTCGCCGTTTTTGAACGCCTGGTTTTTGAAAGGTTTAATTTTGGTGTTAATCAAAGACATCTGTACTTCCTCCGTGTTTTCGTTGAGATGTAAGGTAACGAACTTTCGCTACATGGGCTAATGCGTTTGCTTTATCAAATCAATCAGCCATACCTAACAACCCGAACAAGACAACGTTGTGAACCCAATGAATAAAAGCCCGAAAGTAAAAAGGCCGCCCTGGTGGGCGGCCCTGATACCTGAACTTTCCACAGGAACTTTCAGTGCCAGTGAGACTGGCGTTGCGTTGCGCTCTACATACCTTTATATCAAGGTCGTTACAGCCCCCCGATTACAGCACTCGTGTCGGGACAGGGCAATGGATTGAAGGGATAATCATATCTATGGCTGTGATAGGTTTTACCAAACTAAGCATTCCCCATCGCCGCTAATGCTCACGCCAGTAAAAATAAAAATGCGTGATAATTACTTGTCCATATATAAATCTGACTATTTTTATTCAGTTCTGTTTTCTATTTTAAAGGTAAAAATATCTTAACCACTATTGAAGTTCTATTTCATTAATCTACGTTCGTGATATATTAAGTTGGTTTTCAATCATAATTAAGCGAGCTAACCATCAAGGATGGTAAATGGTTACGTTCCTTCTATAGTTATCAGTGATGTGATAACGCAACGCAGCACACTCAGGATGAAACATGGCAAATCTTTACGACTTAAAAAAATTCGATCTCAATCTGCTGGTCATTTTCGAATGCATCTACCAACACCTGAGCATCAGCAAGGCAGCAGAAACGCTCTACATAACGCCTTCCGCGGTCAGTCAATCCCTGCAGCGACTGCGTAACCAGCTGAACGATCCGCTGTTTATCCGTTCGGGAAAAGGGATCACTCCCACCACCGTCGGGGCAAATTTGCATCATCATCTTGAGCAAAACCTCAATCAGCTTGAGCAGACCATCAACATCATGCATGGCTCATCGCTCAAAAAGAATTTTGTCATCTACTGCCCGCAGGTTCTGACAACCGACAATCTGCTCAGCCCCATGAAGCTATTGATGCGAGAGCACAATTATGAAATAGAGCTTCATGACATGCTGCTGTCCGCGGATTCCGCAGAAGACCTGCTTGCCTACCGCAAAGCAGACTTAATTTTCTCCATTGCGCCTATCAACAATCGCTCAATGGTGTGCGTTCCCTATGTTAATTACCGAATGATTCTGGTGTGCAGCCAGGATCACCCCCGTCTGCAGGAGACCGCTACCCTGGAAGAGCTGCAGAAAGAGAAGTTTACGATCTTCCTGAGCGATGAAGCGGGTGTGAAACACTATCAGTCAAAGACTGAGGAAGTGCATGCCGACAGGACAATCGGTTTTCGCTGCGACTCTCTCTTTTCAATCATAAACATGATCAGCGCATCGCATTTAGTGGGATATATACCGGAAGTCCTGTATGAAAAATACCGTGACGTATTGCGACTGAAAAAAGTGGACGCACCCTTCACGCTGCCTCAAATGGAAGTCTTCATGGTTTATAACCGCTCAGCGCTTAACAGCTCGGTTTTCTCGAAGTTTGTTGAGCAGATTACGCAAAAATAAATCCGAATGGCTGTGATATTTACAGCCATTTCTCTCTTCAAAATATAACCCTCATTTATAGATAATAAAAAATCTGCCTTTTTTGATTTACCTGCCTTTATTTTCACTACTATTATTCTCTCTCCTGCATTGACATGAACGTCCGGTATTTATTTCCAGGAGGAGTTGCCTTTGTCAATTTATAAGCATCCGCTCAATCAAAATGTCCTTGACGCTGCCACAGAGCGCATAACATGGACGCTTGAGAATCTGCCAAGGGTCTGTGTTTCATTTTCTGGCGGAAAAGATTCCACCATTATGTTCCATTTAACGGCCCGACAAGCCCGAAAAATGGGAAAGAAAATCTGTCTGCTATTTATCGACTGGGAAGCGCAGTTCACCTGTACCATTCAGCATGTGAATAACATGATCGCACAATACGCCGATGTGATTGAAAAGTGCTGGTGGGTAGCGCTCCCGTTGACCACGCAAAATTCACTCTCACAGTTCCAGCCCGAATGGCAGTGCTGGGAGCCGGGTAAAAACTGGGTACGCACGCCCCCGGAAGAGGCGGTAACCGATCCAGATTACTTCTCGTTCTACCAGCCGGGCATGACCTTCGAGGCCTTTGTTCGCGAATTTTCCGACTGGTTTGCCAAAAGGCGCCCGGCAGCAATGATGATCGGCATTCGTGCCGATGAATCCTACAATCGCTTTTTGACTATCGCCAACGCACGAAAGCAGCGCTTTGCCGATGACAAACCCTGGACCACCGTCGCCCCCGGCGGGCACGCCTGGTATGTCTATCCGCTTTATGACTGGAAAACCGCCGATATCTGGACCTGGTTTGCGAAAACGGGCGGGTGCTATAACCCGCTTTACGACCTGATGTTTCAGGCTGGCGTGCCGCCGCGCTATATGCGCATCTGTGAACCCTTTGGCCCGGAGCAGCGTCAGGGATTGTGGCTCTATCATGTTGTGGAGCCCGAACGCTGGGCGGCGATGTGTGAGCGGGTAAACGGCGTGCACAGTGGCGGGGTCTACGCAGGGCAGGACAATCATTTCTATGGCCACCGCAAAATTCTGAAACCCGACGCGCTCAGCTGGCGGGAATACGCCATGCTGCTTCTCGACAGCATGCCGCACACCACCGCGGAACATTACCGTAATAAAATCGCGATCTATTTGCACTGGTACCAGAAGAGAGGCATGGCCGATATTCCCGACACCCAGGAGGGCGATATCGGCGCCAAAGATATCCCGTCCTGGCGACGCGTGTGCAAGGTATTACTCAACAATGACTACTGGTGCCGGGCGCTGTCATTCAGTCCGAACAAACCCAGGCATTACCAGCGTTACAGCGAACGGATGAAATCAAAACGCAAGGAGTGGGGGATCTTATGCAGCAGCAATTAATTAACGAAATGAAAAATTATCTTCAGTCTCTTCCCGAAGATAAACGCATTGAAGCCATTAACGCCTTTCGCCAGGCCATCCATGAAAATAGCCCTTTTCGCGAACAGCCTGTCGATTGCGTGCTGTGGATCAAACAGGACGAGATTACCGCGAACGATTACAACCCCAACAACGTTGCCCCGCCGGAAAAACGGCTGCTCTGTAAATCGCTGGAGATGGACGGTTTTACCCAACCTATTGTGGTAACAGAAAGTGAGGCCCGGCATTATGAAATTGTCGACGGCTTCCATCGCCATGAAATTGGGTCCAACCGGGCGGTATTGAAACGCCAGCTTAAAGGCTATCTGCCTGTCACCTGTCTGCGTAAAGAGCGGCAGAAAAAGTTCGACCGGATAGCGGCCACCATTCGTCACAATCGGGCGCGCGGCCGCCATCAAATCAATGCGATGTCCGATATCGTCCGCGAGCTGGTGCAGCTTGGCTGGGACGACGAGAGAATCAGTCAGGAACTGGGAATGGATAGCGACGAGGTATTGCGCCTCAAGCAAATCAACGGCCTGCTGGAACTCTTTGCAGACCGCCGTTACTCAGAAGCCTGGACGGTCAAATAATCAGAGCGCGTTAAGACGCTCTGCCGCCGCCAGCAGCGTCGATTCCTGTTTCGCAAAGCAGAGACGAATCAGCTTATGCGGGAAGGGATCGGCGCAAAAGACGGATAACGGGATCGCCGCCACGCCCACCTCTTTGGTCAGCCACTGGCAAAAACTGACGTCGTCCAGATCGGAAATGGCGCTGTAATCGGCCAGCAGGAAATAGGTGCCTTCACACGGCAGGATCTCCAGACGGCTCTGACTCAGGGCACTCACAAACCGATCCCGGCGTGCGCGGTAAAATTCGGGCAGCTCACGGTAATGCTCAGGCTCAGCGCGCAGCATATCGGCCAGCGCCAGCTGGGCAGGCGTGTTCACCGCAAACGTCAGGTACTGGTGCACTTTACGCAACTCCGCGCTGATGGCCGCCGGTGCCACGCAGTACCCCACCTTCCAGCCGGTCATATGATAGGTTTTACCAAATGACGACACCGCCACAGCGCGCTCGCGAAGCTGCGGATGGGCCAGCACGCTGACGTGCCCTTCCCCGGCAAAGCAGATGTGCTCATACACTTCGTCGCTAAGAACATAAATTTCACGTTCCGCAATGGCCTGCCACAGCGCGGCGAAATCGCACTTCTGCCACACCGTCGCCGACGGGTTGTGTGGTGTATTCAGAATGACCAGCCGGGTTTTGTCGCTCAGCAGCGCAGCAAACGCCTGCCAGTCGGGGCGAAAATGCGGCGGCTGTAATGCCACGCGCTTCACCACGCCGCCGGACAGTTCGATGGCAGGCGCATAGCTGTCGTAGCTTGGGTCAAAGCAGATAACCTCATCGCCCGTGCGAACCAGCGCGGTGATGGCCGCATACAGTGCTTCGGTCGCACCTGCCGTCACCGTAATGTCGCTGTTGGCATCCGGTTGATAGCCATAGCATTCCGCCGTTTTATCCGCAATGGCGTCACGCAATGCCTGCACGCCGGTCATCGGCGCATACTGATTCGCCCCCTGGGCAACGTGCCAGGCCAGACGCTCCTGCAAATAGCCTGGACCATCAAAATCCGGGAACCCCTGCGAGAGGTTAATGGCGTTGTGCTTCTGGGCCAGAGCGCTCATCTGCGTAAAGATAGTGGTGCCCAGGTTGGGAAGTTTGCTTTGCGGAATCAATGCGTTATTGCTCATTGTGGGGTGCCTGCTTGTAATACTTATGTTGCTGCCACTATAACACGATGTTAGTCTTTGGCAATCAAGACGCTTAGACGTCTAAACAATATCAATATTCCTGACCGAGAGGGTAAAAGGAAATGACAGACAACCTGCAACTCACGCAACTGGTCGAAGCCTGCCGCTGGATTGGTGCCAAAGGCTGGGCCCCCGCCACCGGCGGCAACATGTCGGTACGTCAGGATGAAAACCTGTGCTGGCTCAGTGAATCCGGCAAAGACAAAGGCAGCCTCACGCAGGATGATTTTCTGCAGGTAGAGATCGCCACCAATCGCGCCCCCTCTGGCCGTAAACCTTCGGCCGAAACTGGGTTACACACGCTCATCTATCGCCTGTTCCCGGAGGCCAATGCCGTACTGCACGTCCACACGGTGAACGCCACGGTGCTCTCGCGGCTGGTGAAAGAGGCGGAGTTGCACATCAGCGGCTTTGAGATGCAAAAATCCCTCACCGGGCAGACCACGCATCTGGCTACGGTTGCCATTCCGGTATTCGATAACGACCAGGATATAGACGCCCTCGCTTCGCGAATCGCCCATTACGCGCAGGAGCGCCCGCTTAATTATGGTTTTCTTCTGCGCGGCCATGGCTTAACCTGCTGGGGACGTGATGTGGCCGAAGCCCGCCGTCATCTGGAAGGATTGGAATTCTTATTTGAATGCGAAATGCGTTTACGACAACTGGAGAAGATATGATTCGCGCGATTGTGACGGATATTGAGGGAACCACCAGCGATATCCGTTTTGTCCATGATGTTTTGTTCCCTTATGCGCGTGAGCGTCTGGCGGCCTTCGTCACCGCCCAGCAGTACGCCGAGCCGGTCAAATCGATTCTGGACAACCTGCGCGATGAAATCGACACTCCGCACGCCAGCGTCAGCGATCTTATCGAGACCCTCTTCACCTTTATGGATGAAGACCGTAAATCGACGGCGCTGAAGGCCCTGCAGGGAATTATCTGGCACGACGGTTACGTCAACGGCGACTTTACCGGCCATCTCTACCCGGACGTGCTGCCGGCGCTGGAAAAATGGAAAGCGCAAGGCATTGATCTCTATGTTTATTCTTCTGGTTCCGTCGCTGCGCAGAAACTGTTATTTGGCTACAGCGATGAAGGTGATATTACTCATCTGTTCAGCGGCTACTTTGATACCCATATTGGTGCCAAGCGTGAGGTGCAGTCTTATCAGAATATTGCGGCGCAAACGGGCATTGCCCCGTCGCAGATCCTGTTCCTGTCGGATATCCATCAGGAGCTGGACGCTGCTGAACAGGCCGGTTTTCGCACCCTGCAGCTGATTCGCGGTGATGATGACGGTGCAAGCCACCATCATCAGGTTCACCAGTTCGACGAGATTAACCCGGAGCAGATCCCTTCATGAGCGCATTAACCATTTATTCCGATAAAGACGCGAGTAAGCACCTGTGGCACAGCACCGACGCCGCCGAGATCGCCCAACAGCTCAACGCCAAAGGCGTGCGTTTTGAACGCTGGGCGGCTGACCGTGATTTAGGGTGCGACCCTGCCCCAGAAGTGGTCATTGACGCTTACCAGCATGCCATCGACAAGCTGGTCGCGGAGAAAGGCTATCAGAGCTGGGATGTGATCAGCCTGCGTGCCGACAATCCGCAAAAAGAAGCGCTGCGCGCGAAATTCCTCAACGAGCACACCCACGGCGAAGATGAAGTGCGCTTTTTCGTGGAAGGCGCGGGATTGTTCTGCCTGCACATTGGCGATGAGGTGTATCAGGTGCTGTGCGAGAAAAACGACCTGATTTCGGTGCCAGCAGGCACACCGCACTGGTTTGATATGGGCTCAGAGCCAAACTTTACGGCCATCCGTATATTCGATAATCCGGAGGGCTGGGTGGCGCAGTTTACCGGTGATGCGATTGCGGAAGCGTATCCGCGTCTGGCATAGGTGAAAGCATTGCTCCCTCTCCCTGTGGGAGAGGGCTGGGGTGAGGGCATCAGGCCGCTCTATTTTCAATGCTTCAATCCCTTCACATACCCCACCAGCTGATCCAGCACGATCCTCCAGCCTTCATGGAAGCCCATCTGTTCATGCTGCTCACGGATTTCTTTCGTGGGATGGCGCGCAATCGCCGTATAGCGGGTTTTGCCCTCCCCAAGATCTTCCAGCAACAAAATCGCCGTCATAAACGGCTTTTCGGCTGGTTTCCACCCTTCGGTATAGCCGTCGGTAAAGACCAGTTTTTTACCGGGATCGATTTCCAGGAAAACACCTTTATTGTCCATTTTTTGCCCGTCCACGTCGAAAACGGTATTGAACCGTCCACCCACGCGCAGGTCGAGGTCGCATTCGGTCACTTTATGGGGGGCAGGAATAAAGAAGTTTTTGATGTGCTCTGGCGTCGTCCAGCAAAGCCACAGCAGGTCGCGCGGTGCATCCACCACGCGTTCCAGTTTTAAGTCTGTTTCGGGATCGAGCGTCACGATGTTGTCCTCTCAGGGGAACCCCTTACAAGGATAGCCGGACTCAGGCGAATTTCCCCTTTGCTACCGCTTCCGGCGTGACCACGCCCGTATCCAGTACCCAGCCGCTAATCAGCGAGGCTGGGGTGACGTCAAACGCAGGGTTGTAAACCTGCGCATTTTCCGGTGCCCACTGTACCGCGCCGAAGCTTCCCGCCACGCCCGTTACTTCACTGGCCGCGCGCTGCTCAATCGGGATTGCCTCACCGTTCGGGCACGCCGGGTCGAGGGTGGTTTGCGGGGCGGCGACATAGAACGGAATGCCGTGAAATTTCGCCAGCACCGCCAGGGAATAGGTGCCGATTTTGTTCGCCACATCGCCGTTGGCGGCAATACGATCTGCCCCCACCCACACGGCATCCACCTCCCCTTTTGCCATCAGGCTGGCGGCCATGGAGTCGGTAATCAGCTGATACGGCACGCCCAGCTCGCCGAGCTCCCACGCGGTCAGCCTGCCGCCCTGCAGCAGCGGACGGGTTTCATCCACCCAGACGTTGCTGACGTTGCCCTCCTGATGTGCGCGAGCAATAACACCCAGCGCAGTGCCGACGCCTGCGGTCGCCAGACCGCCAGTGTTACAGTGGGTCAGCAAGCGGCTACCGGGCGTCACCAGCGCGCTGCCCGCTGTCGCAATGGCGTCACAAAGCTGCCTGTCTTCGTCAATCAGTCGCAGAGCTTCCGTCACCAGCGCCGGAACGAAATCTTCCTGCCAGAGCGCCTGCTTCATGCGGTCGAGATTGTTCATCAGGTTGACCGCCGTCGGGCGTGCAGCGCGCAGCGTTTCCAGCGCCAGCGCCAGCTCGTCGCGGCTTTTCCCCTTTTCCGCCAGCAGCGCCAACAGCAGACTTGCAGAGAGACCAATCAGCGGCGCACCGCGCACCCTAAGGGCGTGAATATGCCCCACCAGCGCCTCAACCGTTGAGGCGTCAAGCCAGCGTTTCTCCTGCGGAAGGGCCTGTTGGTCGAGAATAAAGAGCTGATTATCCGCCACCCGCAGGCTGGTCGTCTGTAATGTCTGCATGTCGTTAATTCCCTGTTGCGTTGTTGTAGCACATTGTGTCAGGATGAAATCCAGATGTATAGACGTCTAAATGTCTTTATTCGCAAATCAGTGAGGAGCAGGCAATGTCGCAATACCGTACCTTTACCGCCCAGGACGCCGTGGAGTATGCCAGGCAGTTTGGCGGCCTTGATAATCCATCATCACTGGTAGAGGCGCAGGAAGTGGGCGACGGCAACCTCAATCTGGTCTTCAAAATTTTCGATGCTCAGGGCGTGAGCCGCATCATCGTAAAACAGGCGCTGCCATACGTTCGCTGCGTCGGTGAGTCCTGGCCGCTGACGCTGGACCGCGCCCGTCTTGAGGCGCAAACGCTGGTGGAGCATTACAAGCACAGCCCGCAGCATACCGTGAAAATTCATCATTTTGACCCGGAACTGGCGATCATGGTGATGGAAGATCTCTCCGACCATCGCATCTGGCGCGGGGAGCTGATTAAGAATAACGCCTACCCGCAGGCTGCGCGTCAACTGGGGGAGTACCTGGCGCACACGCTGTTCCACACCAGCGATTTTTACCTGCACCCACACCAGAAAAAAGCGCAGGTTGCCCAGTTCATTAACCCGGAGATGTGCGAGATCACTGAAGATCTGTTCTTTAACGATCCGTACCAGATCCACGAGCGCAACAACTATCCGGCAGAGCTGGAAAACGATGTCGCCGCCCTGCGCGATGACGCCCAGTTGAAAATTGCCGTGGCCTCCCTGAAGCATCGCTTCTTCTCCCAAGCCGAAGCGCTATTGCACGGGGATATCCACAGCGGATCGATTTTCGTGGCCGAGGGCAGCCTGAAAGCAATCGACGCCGAATTCGGTTACTTTGGCCCGATTGGGTTTGACGTGGGTACCGCCATCGGCAACCTGCTGCTGAACTTCTGTGGCCTGCCGGGGCATTTAGGCATCCGCGATGCCGCGGCCGCCCGGGAACAGCGTCTGATCGACATTCAGGCGTTATGGAATACCTTTGCGGAGCGCTTCCAGGCGCTGGCGCACGAGAAAACCCGGGATGCCGCGCTGAGTGCGCCGGGCTATGCCTCTGAATTTTTGAAAAAGGTCTGGAGAGATACCATTGGTTTCTGCGGAACGGAGCTGATCCGCCGCAGTGTGGGGCTGTCTCACGTCGCGGACATCGATACCATTCAGGACGACGCGATGCGCCACGAATGTCTGCGCCACGCCATCACGCTGGGTAAAGCGCTGATTGTGATTGCCGATCGCATCGACAGCGTGGAAGAGCTGGTGGCAAGAGTGCGCCAGTACAGTTAAAAAAAACCTCCCTTTCGGGAGGTTTTTGCATCAGTTTTTGGTGAGCGTGGTGGTCACGGTGTAATCGAGAGACCACGACGAATGCCAGTCTTTACCGGCAAACTTGATATCCCCACGGTAAACCCCGCTCGGGAGATCCGGGTTATCGGCCTCAACATACTTAAGGCTGGCGCTATAGCCTGTGGTTTCCCAACTGCTACACAGAACCGCCACATTGAACGGACGGGTGGAGCAATCCGATCTGCGCTGCGCGCGAATCTTCACGTCCTGGGTGTTGCCTTGTTCGTCCTTCATCGGCACGACAAGCGTGCTGTAACCTTCTGCGGTCCATACCAGGGACGTCGGTCCCTGCGTACTTCCCGTTGCCACGAACCCAAGCGAAGGAAAGCCAAATATTGCGCCCGTACTGAATGCGCTTGTCGAACCGGTGACGCTCCACATGGCTGAATAGCTGGCAATAAACACAACCGTTTGATCGGTTTTAGTGGTGTTATTACTCTCTGCACTCACCTTTGCCGTACCGGTATCCGGGCCACTCAGCTTCACGGTCGCCACGCCGCTGCCATTGGTCACACTGGTTTGCGCTGAAAGGGTATTAAGCGTGGTGTTCCAGTTGACCGTCGCATTTTTGACGGCATTACCGTTTACGTCTTTCACCACTGCGGTGTAAGTAATGCGGTCGGTGTTGACTACCGCGTGGTCAGAACTGGCCTTGAGGCTCTCAACCCTGGCGGTGGTCGCATCGCCAATAAATGTTACCGGCTCCGCGTTTATCGCCGCCGTTGAACCGACAACTGTTGCGCTAACCGTTGCCGTTCCGGCCGTTGTCGTTGACGCCGTTACAACCGCCTGACCCGCTTCGTTGGTTTTTGTGCTGGCGCTGGCAAGCTTCACGCTGCTGTTATCTACACGCCACGCCACATCCACACCGCTAAGCGGGTTATGGTTGGCGTCTTCGACGGTGGCGGTCCAGCGTATGGTCGCGTTCCCGTCAGCCACCGCCTCTTTTTTATCCGCACTCAGGCTCGTAAATTGCGCTGTCGCCGGATTACCGGTCACGGAGAGAGTAAGCGTCTGACCGCTACCATTCACCGTCGCGGTAACCGTCATGTTGCCCGCTTTGCGCGATGAGAAGCGCGTTTCAGCCTGCCCTTGCGCATTGGTCATTGCTGAAACGGGCGTCAGGGTCACATCAGCCGCATTACTGCTGCTCCAGTTAACGGCAACGCCTGGTACAGGGTTCTGATGGCTGTCCACCACGGTTGCGGTTAACAGTACGGTATCGCTGTCAGCCACAATGCCGGTCGTTTTATCCGCCGTGAGGGTAGCCAGCTTTGCCGTGGTGGTGTCACCGGTGAAGGTCAGTTTTGTCACGCGTAACGTGTTACTGCCGAACGTGGCCTGAAGAGAATATTCCCCCGCGGTTTCAGAACGTAAGGTCACGCTCGCCTCACCCGATGCATTCGTCACGCTGCTCGTATCGGACAACGTCGCGCCGGAAGGGCTCACCGCCCAGCCAACCTTCGCTCCGTCAACCGGGTTATCATTGGCATCCACAACGGTAGTGCGCACGGTGATACCGTCGGTGCCATTGGCCACCGCCGTCACGCTGTCGGCGGCCATCTCCGTCATTTTCGCGGTCGTGAGATCGGCCGTGAAGGTTGCGCTGTCAGCACGAACGGGTGCGCTTTCAGCGGTCTGAGCCGTGATGACAACGCTGCCTGATTTCAGCGAGGTAACCACCAGCGAGGCATTGCCCTGCGCATCCGTCCGCGTACTGCTGGCGGCGAGCTTAACGTCTGGGTTATCTGCCGACCAGTTAACCTCTACGCCCGAAATGGCGTTACCCTGCAGATCGCGCACCTGCGCCGTCCAGGTAATACTGTCGCTGCCGTTGGCCACGGCCTGTTGCTTATCGGCCACCACGGCGGCGATACGCTGCGTGCTGGTGTCTGCGACAAACGTTACGGCTTCCGCTTTCACCGCATTCTGCTGATTTACATCAGCATAAACCCAGGCAACGCCCGTTTTTGCTGACGACAGCGACAACGTGGCGTTTCCGGCAGCGTCGGTAACCGAGGTTTTGCTTCCTGCGGTCGTGCCATCTTCCCGCTTCACCGTCCAGTTAACCGTCACGCCTTCAAGCGGATGATTGCTGTTATCTGCGACCTGCGCGGTATACGTTACGCTGTCGCTGTTATTGGCAACAATGCGGGTTTTATCGACATTGACCGATCTCACCTGTGCGCTGGCGCTGTCCGCAACAAATTTTAGCGTCGGGGTAGAGAGCGGGTTACCGTCCGCCAGTTGCGCACTCACTGTCGTCGAAACCACGTCACGGCTAATGAGCTGAATGCTGGCCTGCCCTTGTTCATTGGTGAGGGTGCGTTCAGCAGACAGCTGAACCGCAGCGTTATCCGCTGTCCATTTCACCTCTTGCCCCGAAACGGGATTGCCGGACCGATCGACAACGCTTGCCACTACGACAATTGGCGTTACGCCGTCTGCCGGTGCGCTTACGGTCGACGGACTGAGTGATGCAAGTTCCACAACCTCGGACACCGCCTCTTCAGTCACAGAGGCGGTAGCAAGCTTAATATTGCCGTCGATGAACGTCTGAATGGTGAGGGTGGCAGGCGCGGTTCCGCTGATAAGCGTTGCGCTGTATACGCCGCTGCTCGTTTCGCGAAACGCGCTTATTTGCGGTGCGACAGGCGCCGCGGTGCCTGTAACGGCATTTTTCAGGGTGATCGATGCGCCAAGACGCTCCGATAACCCGGTTGCAGCCTCGCCGGATGCGGTTTTTAGCGCCAATGTTAATACCGACTGACTGGTGCCATCCGCCGGTAAGCGGGACGGAGACGCCGTCAGGCTGGGCTGCAGCGTGGTCACGTCCATGCCGTTTACGTTCACCGTCATCCGCGCGGTATCAGAAGCGTTACCGTGCTTATCCCAGGCCGTTGCGGTTAACGTATACGCGTTGGAACCGCCATTTTTCCAGGCTGGAAGCGTAATTACCACCTGGGCCGGATCGGCACCCGGTGTGATTTTGCCGCCGTTACGTATCAAATTGTCACCCTGCCAGTCGATGCGTTCGAGCCCGTATTTCGTTTTAACCTTCGCGGTTACGGTCTGGCGGGCATTTTCATTCCCGGCAATGTTTTCTGGCAGTGCGAGCGAAATCAGCTCCTGCTTACGGTAATCCAGGACAATATTGTTATTACGATCGACCAGCTCCTGACGTGACCCCAGCAGCGTACGGCGTGCCCCCACCTGGTCCGCATCAAGCTGCGTGCGCAGCGGCACGCCCGGCGCCCAGTTGACCGCAAGGTTAAACTGCGTATCCGATGCCTCGCCCTTACCCATTTTTTGGTTTACACCCAGGGTAACCAGCGGAACGGGCGTGTAGCTCAGTCCAACGGTTACGGCGTAAGGATCTTTCTGACGATCGTCCTCATCGTCACCGAAAAGCCCGACGTGCTGACCATAGTATTGTTCGTAGACGAGGTTCGCCCCAAGCTGCGGATAGGCGGGAAGATACCCGGTTGCACGCAGGTCAAAGCCGTTCGCCACGCGCTCGTCATAATCGCGATAGCGGGACGAAGACATCCAGTCGCTTAAACGGTAGTAGCCGTTGGCTGAAAGACGCAGATAGTCCCAGCCTAGCTCGGCTCCAACACCAAGGCGCTGATGCTGATTCGCCGAAACCTGGCGATCGTAAAAGGTATTCACGCCCCACATCCATGCGGTATTAAATTCACGGTAGCCAAACCCGACATTAACGATATTTCTGTCGTCGTGACGACGGCCACCCAATTGGGTGAACACCAGCGACGTTTTTTTCTCGTATAAAGGGATAAGCAGATCTAACTCCGCGTCCTGAATGGAAAAATGCTCATCAGTACCGATATTCAGACGCGTGGTACCAAATTGATTTAACCAGGACTCAATTTCCTGCGTGGCGGTATTTGTTGCCTGGGACGTAATTGCGCTGGCGACAGAACGGCCACTGCCGCTCTCCAGCAGTGACCCCGCCTGCACGGCGGTTTGTGCCACTACCCGCTCAGTGGTTTGCGGCTCGGCTACCTTATCCTGAGCGGCGACGGGCGTCGCGCCCAGCGAAAATAACGACGGCGGAAGGAGTTGCAGTGCTATTTGCAACCAGGCTGCACATTTTTTCAGGCTCATTAAATTCATCCTTGAATAAAAAAAGAGCCATAGTACGTATCAGGACTTAAAGATAAAGTCGGCGCGTTTATTTTAAGAATCTATAAATATAAGCATTCACCTTATAAATATATTTCAGCCCCCCTTTCCCCTTCAGCCCAAATATTCAATCACCGACAACCCGCCGTTATAATCCGTGCTGTAAATAATTCCCTGCGCATCCACAAAAACATCACACGACTGGATCACCTGCGGGCGATTCGGGCGTGTATCCATCATCCTTTCAGGTGCAGCAGGTACCAGCGCCCCCGTTTCCACCGGGCGGTAGGGATTCGAAATGTCATACGCACGCACCCCTGCATTCTGAAAGGTGGCGAAGATCAGCGTGGAGCTGACAAAGCTTCCCGGCCGGTTCTCGTGCAGATTATGCGGGCCGAAATGCGCGCCTTTCGCCACGTAGTCTCTTTCATCCGGCTGCGGGAAGGTGGAGATACTTACCGGGTTCGACGGCTCGCGGATATCAAACAGCCAGATGAACTTCTCGCCGTCCTCCTGGTTGTCGAGCACCGCTTCGTCGAGCACCACCAGCAGATCGCGGTCCGGCAGCGGCAGCGCGGTATGCGTCCCGCCACCAAACGGCGGGCTCCAGTTGCGGTGGCTAATCAGCTTCGGCTGAGTGCGATCTTTCACATCCAGCAGCGTTAAACCACCGTCACGCCAGCTGCCGTATGCCGTATCCCCGGCGATAATGGCATGATGCAGCGCGTAGCGTTTGCCTTCCGGCCACTCTGGCCGTTCACCTGCGGCCTGGTTCATCCCCGGCAGCCACCAGCGCCCTGCCACTTCGGGCTTACGCGGATCGGCCAGGTCGATGGTCAGGAAGATATAGTCGGTAAAGCCGTCGATCAGCGCCGATACGTAGGCCCAGCGACCGCCAACGTACCAGATGCGGTGAATGCCAATGCCATTTAACGACAGAAAGCCGATTTCACGCGGCCTGTCCGGCGTGGAGATATCAAATACGCGCAGCCCGGCGCTCCAGCCTTTGTCCTGCACGTCGCTGACGGTCTCCCCCACCTGACGGGTGTAGTAGACCTTTTCATCGGCGAAGCGGGCATCGGCAAACAGATCCCGGGCGTTAATCACCAGCAGCAAATCGTCGTGTGCCTGCAAATGCACATTCCAGGTGCCGGGCGGCGCAGGTACATAACCCGCCGCTTTCGGGTTTTTTGGGTCGCGCACGTCAACAATCGAAAAGCCCTGCGACACCATATGGCCAATATACGCATAACCGCGGTGCACCATCAGCTGCACGCCGTCCGGGCGACCGCCCTGGTCGCTATGGCCAATCAGCCGCATATTGCGGCTGTATTCAGGGGTGGGTAATGTTGTCACCTTTAGCTCCTTTCGCCGGGTGGCGGCAGCGCCTTATCGGGCACTATTTTGACTTAGCTTCCAGCGTCGCAAACCACGGCGCAATAAAGTCTTCGGTCTGTCCCCAGCCCGGAATGATTTTCCCCAGCGACGCCACGTTCACCGCACCCGGCTGGGCGGTCAGCAGCGCCTGCGGGATCGCCGCTGCTTTAAAATCATAGGTCGCAGGCGTCGGCTCTCCGGCAATCTTGTTAGCGATCAGACGCACGTTAGTTGCCCCAATCAGCTTTGGATCCACCGCCACGCTCACTGCCCACGGGCTTCCCGGCTCGCGCATCAGCTGTAAATCCTGGTTGGAGATGTCGATGCTGTAGAGCTTGATTTCAGTGCGGCCATTCTCCTTCAGGGCTTTATACGCCCCCTGGCTGAAGGCGTCCCAGGTGCCCCAGATAGCGTCGATTTTACCTTTCGGGTATTTCGCCAGAATTGCCCCGACCTTGTTGGCGGTATCGCCCTGCACGTCCGACGACACCGCGCCAATAGACTCCAGCTCTTTGATATTCGGGTACTGTTTCTGCAGTTCCTTATACGCCGCCTGACGACGCTCCATCGGCGGGAAACCGGCGACCCACAGCTTGACGATATTGGCCTTGCCGTTGAAATCTTTCGCCAGCTGGCCGAAGGAGAGATTCGTCAGGGAGGCATCGTCCTGCTGGGTGACCGTCACACCTGGGATCTCGCCGTTAACGGCGGTATCAAACACCGAAACCTTAATCCCGGCATCCACCGCCTTCTTCACCAGCGCGGTCGCATACGGATCACGCCCCTGAGAGAGAATAATCCCGTCATATTTCTGGCTGATCGCCTGATTCACAAAGTCCTGGAATTTTGCGTCGTCACCGTTGCTTAAAAAGGTGCTGACCTTAAAGCCAAGTTTTTTCCCTTCCTGAATCGCCCCGGCGACAAACTGCGTGGTGTTGTCATCCGAGCCAAGGTTGCGGATCACCGCAATGCGAATGGGGCCGTCGTGGTTGGCAATGGCCGCCGGAACCGGTGCAGGCGTGGCCGCAAAGCCCGGCAGAGAGGTGAGTAACCCAAGAGCCACCAAAGAGAGTGCAATCTTTTTCATTTTTTATCCCGTTGTGTTGTCAGCGTTTTTGTATGTAAGTAATCGCCAGCGCCACGGCAAGCACCAGCCCTTTTATAATGTCCATGGCGTAATACGGTACGGAGAGCATCACCAGCCCGTTCGACAGCACGCCCAGAATGACCGCCCCCACCAGCGTTCCCAGCGCGTTCGGCTTGCCGGAACCGGCCAGCGAAAAGCCGATCCACGCTGCCGCCACCGCGTCCATCAGATACCCGCCGCCCGCATTCACCTGCGACGACCCAATGCGCGAGGCCAGCAAAATCCCGCCCAGTCCGGCCAGCAGCGAGGCAAGCACGTAGGCCGCGACCTTGTAACGCGTGGTGCGAATGCCTGAAAGGCGCGCCGCCTCCGGGTTACCGCCGATGGCGTACATGCGCCGGCCGTGGGTGGTCAGTGACAATCCCAGCTGTGCCAGCAGGGTCACCGCCAGCATGATGATGACGATGGTCGGCACCTGCCCCAGCAGGCTGAACGCCGCCGGAATGGTTCCTTCCGCCATATCACCGCTCGGCAGCACCATGTTTTCGGTAATCGAGCCGCCGTAGCTGTAGGTCATCGCCACGCCCTGTATCACGAACAGGCTGGCAAGCGTCGCGAGCATGTCCGGAATACGCAGAATGACGATCAGAAAGGCGTTAAACAGCCCGACCAGGGTACAGAGCGCAAGGGTGATCACAATCGATTCGGTGGTGCCGAAGCCGTGCCAGACGAAGAGCGAGATCACCAGCGCATTCGCCAGCGACGCCGTTGAGCCGACGGAGAGATCAAACCCGCCCACGGTGAGTGAAATCGATACGCCGATGGCGATCACCGTCACGATGGCGATCGAGCGCAGAATGTTGATGATGTTGTTCGGGTCGAGGAAGCTGTCCGACGCCAGGCCAAAAACCACCACCAGCGCCACCACGGTGAGCAACATGCCCCACCTGTAGAGAAAGTCGAAAATCTGTTGACGGCCAGACGCCGCCGCAGTCACTGAAAGGGCTTTGCTCACGACGCCGTTCCTCCGGTTGAATAATAAAGTAGTGTCTCTTCCCGCGCCTCGGCCCCGGGGATTTCCGCCACGATGCGTCCGTCCCAGAGCACGCAGATGCGGTCGCACAGTCCTACCAGTTCGGCGAATTCGCCCGAAGCGTAAATCACCCCTTTGCCCTCGCGCGCCAGGCCGTCAATCAGTTGAAACAGATCGGTCTTCGCTTTGACGTCAACGCCCTTGGTCGGCTCGTCGAATATCAGCACGCTGGCGTCATTGCGCAGCCATTTGCCAATGGCGACCTTCTGCTGGTTACCGCCAGAAAGCCGACGTAAAACCTGCCCCGGCCCGCGTGTTCGCACGCCAACGCGGGCAATCACCTCTTCCGCCCAGCGCCACGCCTGACGATGGCCAAAGAGACTCCAGCGCGAAAAGCTGGTATCTGCCGTCACGGCCAGGTTCATGCTCACCGGCTCGTCGATGAAAATCCCCTCCTTTCGCCGCTCCTCCGGTACCAGCGCCAGCCCCCGCAGCACAGAATCGGCCGGATCGCGCGGTTTCCAGGGCTGATGATTGAGCTCGCCACGCTCCACCCGGCTTTTGCTGGCACCAAACAGCGCCTTGCAGAGTTCGGTTTTACCTGCGCCCGCCAGACCGGCAATGCCAAGGATTTCGCCTTTACGCAGATGCAGGGAGATATCTTTCAGCAACGCGTCGTCGTGCAGCCCCTCCACCCGCAGCAGCATCTCGTCGCTATGCACAGGACGGGCTGGCGGGTAGATATCGCTCAGTTCGTGGCCGAGCATCTTCTCGACGATCGCTTCGCCGCTGAGATCCGCCATCGGGCCGGTCTCAATCAGCTTGCCATCACGCAGCACCGTTAAGGTGTCACAGATGGCTTTCAGTTCATGAATGCGGTGCGAGATAAACACCAC
Source organism: Enterobacter cloacae complex sp. IR5384 (assembly GCF_049237265.1). Classification (NCBI taxonomy): domain Bacteria; kingdom Pseudomonadati; phylum Pseudomonadota; class Gammaproteobacteria; order Enterobacterales; family Enterobacteriaceae; genus Enterobacter; species Enterobacter cloacae complex sp. IR5384. Next base: position 159,847 of record NZ_JBMKHJ010000005.1, read on the forward strand.
GCCAATGCCCTGCTGCTTTAAACGCCGCACCACCGCGAACAGGCGTTCACTGTCGTGGGCATCCAGCGGTGCGGTAGGTTCATCGAGGATCAAAAAACGGCAGTGATGCGACAGCGCCCGCGCCAGCAGGATCTGCTGTTTTTCAGCCAACGAACAGCTGTCGATGGAACGGCGAACGTCCAGCGTAACGTCGAGCTGCGCCAGCGCCTGCTTCGCCTGTTGACGAATAGCACGCCAGCGGTAGCGATGTCCCGGCTGCGCCAGCTGGTCGAGCATGATGTTTTCAGCGATGCTCAGCCCCGGAACCAGCGCCACGTCCACTTCCTGCTGCACAAGGTGGATCCCCAGCCGTTTGGCATCGAGCGGTTCGCGGATCGTCACCGGCTGGTTATTAATGCAGATCTCCCCCTCATAGCGATCGTGCGTTCCGCACAGCACCGCCATCAGCGTCGATTTCCCCGCGCCGTTAGCCCCGGTCAATGCATGCACCGATCCGCCGTTCAGGGTAAAGTCCACGCGCGACAGCGCCTGAAAGCCGGAAAAGGCCAGGCTGATACCGCGCATCTCAAGGCGACTGGAAACCATCCGCGTAGGATCCTCATTAATAGTTTGATTTATTGAATTTTTCACAGCTCCGGTTGACTGACAACGACAGAAAAGGCATAAGATAAAGCCAAATATTATTAGCCATCCGGATGTCCAGACATAACATCGGGTTAGCGCTTGCTAAAAAAGGACAACACCATGAGCAACACCGATATCCGCGTCGTTCCCGGCCCGGCGAACTACTTTTCTCACCCCGGAAGCCTTGCGCATCTGCATGACTTCTTCACCCCGGAGCAGCTTTCCCGCGCGGTGTGGATCTACGGCGAACGCGCGCTTGAAGGCGCACGTCCCTACCTGCCGGAGAGCTTTGCGGCCCCCGGCGCAAAACACCTGTTGTTCAAAGGCCACTGCAGCGAGCGTGACGTCACCCATCTGGTGAATGAATCCGGCAGCGAGGCGGCCGTGGTGATTGGCGTTGGCGGCGGAGCGGTGATGGATACGGTCAAAGCCGTGGCGCGTCGTTTGGGCGTTCCGTTCGTGGGTATCCCGACCATCGCCGCTACCTGTGCGGCATGGACGCCGCTCTCCGTCTGGTACAACGATGCCGGGCAGGCGCTGCAGTTTGAAATTTTCGACGATGCCAACTTCCTGGTGCTGGTGGAGCCGCAAATCATCCTTAACGCCCCGGCGGAATACCTGCTGGCTGGTATCGGCGATACCCTGGCGAAGTGGTATGAAGCGGTTGTACTCGCACCGCAGCCTGAACACCTGCCGCTGACCGTACGTCTGGGGATTAACGGCGCGCTGGCTATCCGCGACGTGCTGCTGGAACGCAGCAAGGACGCGCTGGCTGACCAGCAGCGCGGCGAAGCAACGCAGGCATTCAGGGATGTGGTGGATGCCATTATTGCCGGTGGCGGCATGGTCGGTGGGCTCGGCGAACGTTATACACGCGTGGCGGCGGCACATGCGGTGCATAACGGCTTAACCGTCCTGCCGCAGACGGAAAAATACCTGCACGGCACCAAAGTGGCCTACGGCATTCTGGTGCAAAGCGCCCTGCTCGGTCAGGACGACGTGCTGGCGCAGCTTGTCACCGCGTATCAGCGCTTTAACCTGCCGACCCGGCTTCGCGAGCTGGAGGTGGATATCAACAACCGTGACGAACTGGACAAGGTCATCAATCACACCCTGCGCCCGGTGGAGTCGATTCACTATTTGCCCGTGGCGCTCACACCTGACGTTCTGCGCGCGGCGTTCGAGAAAGTGGAATCCTTCAGCCGTTAAACGCGCCGAGCGACTATACCTAATGATGATTCTCACCACTCTCGCAACGAGGTCATCATGCAGATCGATTTAACAGGTAAGAAAGCGCTGGTTACCGGTGCCAGCCGGGGATTGGGCCGTGCTATCGCGCTGTCGCTGGCACGCGCCGGTGCCGATGTGGTTATCACGTATGAAAAGTCCGTCGATAAAGCCCAGGCCGTGGTCGATGAGATAAGCGCGCTGGGGCGGCACAGTGAGGCGGTTCAGGCCGACAGCGCCAGTGCAGAGGCTATTCAGGACGCGGTCACCCATGCGGCGCGCACCCTCGGCGGGCTGGACATTCTGGTCAATAACGCCGGTATCGCCCGCGGCGGCCCGCTGGAGTCCATGACGCTGGCGGATATCGATGCCCTGATTAACGTCAACATTCGCGGCGTGGTGATCGCCACTCAGGAAGCGCTGGTACACATGTCTGACGGCGGACGCATTATCAATATCGGTAGCTGTCTGGCAAACCGCGTGGCGATGCCGGGTATCTCCGTCTACTCCATGACCAAATCCGCGCTTAACTCCTTCACGCGCGGTCTGGCGCGGGATCTGGGGCCCCGCGGTATTACCGTGAACCTGGTGCATCCCGGCCCAACCAACAGCGATATGAATCCGGAGGACGGCGAACAGGCAGAAGCCCAGCGTCGGATGATTGCCGTCGGTCATTACGGGCAACCGGAAGATATCGCGGCGGCGGTCACCTTCCTCGCCAGCCCGGCCGCCGGACAGATCTCCGGTACGGGGCTGGATGTGGACGGCGGTTTGAACGCCTGATCGCACATTTTCTGCAAGCCTCTGTCGCCCGGCAGAGGCGTTTTCGCACCGCCTCGACGGTTTGCGTTTTGCCTCTTACTTGCATTTGTTCTCCGCTCTACAGTAGCCCATAAGAAATTCGGAATTTATCTAATAGTCTTATTATTTCCTTATACTTTGTGTGGGCGTACAGTGGAGGTACGGATGAAGATTGTCTGGTCCAATGGGGCAAAGAAGGCATTTTTAAAGATTGACGAGCGATATCAGCGTCGCATTGAGTTGAAGCTTGTTGAGCTGGATGACCGCTCGGCTCCCCGGCCCGATATCAAAAAAATATCGGCGACAGAAGATCACTACCGGCTACGCGTTGGCGATTACCGCATCGTCTATACGCTTCGGGACGAACCCGATAACCATTGTTATGTTTTGGCCGTTAAGCGCAGAACATCAACAACTTACCTGCACGAGGAGAAAGCCACCTATGGCTGTTCAGCTAATTAAGGACGATAACGGAAAAACGCAGTACGTGGTTATTCCCTATGATGAATATTTTCGTATGTGCCTGCAGATGGCGGAAATCGACGACGAAACCGACGACGATCTGGAGGATATTGAAGTCGAACACGATGAGCTGGATGACGTTGAACTTCCAGGTGAGGTTTGCAGCATCATGACCTGGCAGAACGTCAGCCTGCAGGCCGCCTGGCGCATCCTGCGCGGCATGTCCCAGCAGGAGGTGGCAGAGAAACTCGGCATCAGCCAGTCTGCCGTATCACAGCTGGAAGCGCTGGACTCCCGTCCGCAAAAGCGCACCCGTGAAAAGCTGGCGGCGATCTAGGGCTGTAAACAGGAACAGATCAGCCTCTATTTACCGAAAGAGGGTTAACAGCACTTCGCCCCGCCCTTGCCGCCGTAACGGGCGTCCTGGCGATCGCGGAAAAATTCGTCGTAGGTCATTGGCGTCTGGTCCGGATGGTTGACGCGCATATGCTCGACGTAGTTGTCGTAGTCCGGCACGCCAATCATCATTTTGGCGGCCTGGCCCAGGTATTTACCTGCTTTGGAAAGGGTGTCGAACATAAGTCATTTCTCGTTTGTTTCCCTCACCCCGGCCCTCTCCCAAAGGGAGAGGGAGGATAAGAAATGTAGGCCGGGTAAGCGCTAGCGCCACCCGGCACACAGGTTAATGCGCCCCTTTCGCCTGGGTCACAATCTCGTCCAGGTTCTCAGGCATCGGTTCATACGGTGTCTCTTTCGCTGTCGGCTTGTCTTCTTTCAGCGCCGCCAGCGCGGTCTTCAGAGAATACAACGCCAGTACCACGACCACCACCATAAAGAAGATGGTCAGCCCGGCATCCAGACGGTTGTTAAACACCAGCTGCGACAGCTGTGATTCCGTATACTGCGCCGGGATTTTACCGCTGTCGATCATCGCCTGGAACTTATTGGCAATCGCCAGGAAGCCCACTTTATTGTCCGGGCTGAAGGCTTTCTGCCAGCCCGCCGTCAGGGTACAAATCAGCAGCCAGGCGGTAGGCAGCAGCGCCACCCAGGCATAACGCTGGCGCTTCATCTTGAACAGCACCACCGCACACAGCATCAGCGCCATCCCTGCCAGCATCTGGTTAGCGATACCGAACAGCGGCCACAGCGTGTTAATACCGCCAAGCGGATCCACCACGCCCTGATGCAGGAAGTACCCCCACGCCAGCACGCACAAGGCCGTTGCCAGCAGGTTCGCCGGGAGCGAATCGGTACGCTTCAGATTCGGGGAGATCACACCCAGCAGATCCTGCAGCATAAAGCGCGCCGCACGCGTCCCCGCATCCACCGCCGTCAGAATAAACAGCGCTTCAAAGAGAATGGCGAAGTGATACCAGAACGAGACATCCATCAGCCCGCCCAGCGCACCGTGAAGTATGTAGGCCATGCCCACCGCCAGCGTAGGTGCGCCACCCGCGCGGGAGATAATCGACTGCTCGCCCACTTCACTGGCGATACTCGTCAACGTATCCGGGGTAATGGCAAAGCCCCAGCCGCTTACCACCTGTGCTGCGGACGCCACCACGTCGGCGGTGCCCGCCGGAGCCAGAACCGCCATCGGGCTGTTCATCGCGAAGTAGACGCCCGGGTCGATAATGCAGGCAGAGACCAGCGCCATGATCGCCACGAAGGACTCCATCAGCATGCCGCCGTAGCCAATCAGGCAGGCCTGATTTTCATTCGCCAGCATCTTCGGCGTGGTCCCGGAGGCAATCAGCGCGTGGAAGCCAGACACCGCACCACAGGCGATGGTGATAAACAGGAACGGGAACAGGTTACCGGTCCAGACCGGGCCCGTACCGTCAACGAATTTGGTTAACGCTGGCATGGTCAGCGTCGGGCGCATGATCAAAATACCAATAGCCAGCCCGACGATGGTGCCAATTTTCAGGAACGTGGAAAGGTAATCACGCGGGGCCAGCAGCAGCCATACCGGCAGCACTGCCGCCACAAACCCGTACCCCACCAGCATCCAGGTTAGCTGTACGCCGGTAAAGTCGAAGAACGGTGCCCAGGTTGGGCTCTCTGCCACCCAGCCGCCGGAGATAATGGCGAACACCAGCAGCACCAGACCAATCACCGACACCTCACCAATGCGTCCCGGACGCAGGTAGCGAATGTAGATCCCCATAAAAATGGCCAGCGGAATGGTGAACGCGACGGTGTAAGTCCCCCACGGACTGTGGGTCAGCGCTTTCACCACAATCATCGCCAGCACCGCAAGGATGATCACCATGATCATAAAGGTCGCCACCAGCGCAATCACCCCGGCCGTCGCGCCCATCTCCTCTTTCACCAGCTCGCCAAGCGAACGGCCGTCGCGACGGGTGGAGACGAACAGCACCATAAAGTCCTGTACGGCCCCCGCCAGCACCACGCCGGCAAGGATCCAGATCATCCCCGGCAGATAGCCCATCTGCGCCGCCAGCACCGGCCCCACCAGCGGGCCTGCCCCGGCAATCGCCGCAAAGTGGTGACCGAACAGCACTTTCTTATCGGTCGGAACGTAGTCCAGCCCGTCGTTATGACGAACGGCGGGCGTCATGCGCGTGCCGTCAACCGCCAACACCGTTTTGGCGATATAGCGACCATAAAAACGATATGCGATCAGATAAATGCAGACGGAGGCAACGACAATCCAGAGCGCATTGATCTGTTCCCCCCGGTTGAGGGCGATATAGCCCAGGGCAAAAGCTCCCACAACGGAAAGCAGTGCCCATGTAAGGTATTTCCCTGAGTTGTTCATAGTTGTTGTCCGTTGTTGTGGAACAGTGAGATGTTACATTTTGTTTCTAGAACAACGCGTAAAATTTAACAACTTTGAAACGCAATAATGCGTGGTCAAACCAGAGATTTACACCACAGTGTTAAGTCGATCACTTTCAGGCTGAAACAACCCCGTCGCTGTCATCGGTCACACTTCTGCGTTTTTCGTCCTGGCTCAACCTTACGGGATGATTTGTATCATTTTTTTTACGCTCAACCTCGCCAGAATGACCCTGCGCGATCGCGCGCTTACCGCTTACAAGGAAAAGGAAATGAATCTGGATCGCTACATTGAAGAGCTGAAAAGCCTGGTGAACGTGGACTGCGGTACCCAGACCATCGCGGGCGTTGCCGCCGTGGCTGGCATTTTAGAATCACTCTGGCAACGCGAAGGCTGGCATACCGGGCAGGTAAACCTGGGCGAGAAGGTTGGCCCGGGCCTCTTCGTCAGCAACAAGCCGCAGGCAGAGCAGTTCGACGTGCTGCTGGTCGGCCATCTTGATACCGTTTTTGCCCCCGGCACCGTGGCCGAACGCCCGTTGAGCGAGGACGATACACGTCTCTACGGCCCCGGCGTGTCTGATATGAAAAGCGGACTGCTCAATATTCTGTGGGCAATGCGCGAGCTAGATCCTGCAGATAAAGATCGCCTGGCAATCGCGGTCGCGATGAACCCGGACGAAGAAACGGGCTCGGTATACTCCCACGAATGGATCGGTGCGCTGGCACAACGCTCCCGCTGTGTGCTGGTGTGCGAAGCTGCCCGTGCTGATGGCTCTCTGGTGAAAGCCCGTAAAGGTATGGCGGGCTATCACCTCACCTTCAAGGGCGTGGCGGCACATGCGGGTAACGACCCGGAAAAAGGCCGTTCGGCAATCACAGCACTGGCAAACAGCATCGTTGCCCTGAATGCGCTGAGCGACGGGTCGCGCGGCACCACACTCAACGTAGGGGTGATTAGCGGCGGCAGCGCGGCAAACGTGGTGGCGGACCACGCCGTGGCCGAGCTCGACGTTCGCTTCTGGGAAAACGACGAGTACGACCGGGTGAATCAGGCGCTGGAAGCCTTATGTGAAAAAGGCTTTTTAGACGGCGTGACGACGACGCTGACGCGGGTCAATCACAAACCGGCGATGGCAGCAAGCGTTGCGACTCAGGCACTGATGCAGCAGGTTGAAGCGGCAGGTAAAGCGGAAGGCATCGCCATTACCTGGTAGGCGGTCGGCGGCGGCAGCGATGCCAACCACACCGCTGCGCTGGGTATCCCCACGCTTGACGGCTTAGGGCCGATTGGCGCGGGCTTCCACAGCCCGGCGGAGTGGCTGGACAAAGCGTCCATTGCGCCGCGAATTCGGTTACTTAAACGCGTCGTCTCAATGCTCTAATTTTGTACTACACCGTCCCCTCTCCCTGTGGGAGAGGGTTAGGGTGAGGGCAACAGGCCGCACAACATTACCCCAGCACCATCGTACTCAACCGGCAGGTACAGCACCGCCGTCCCTGCTCGTCGAACACCACAATCTCCCAGCTCTGGCTGGATCGACCCAGATGCAGCGGCTGACACACGCCGCGCACGGTCCCCTGCGCTACCGCACGATGATGGGTAGCATTCAGCTCCGTTCCCACCACGTTCTGCCCGTCGCGGGTCATCAGAAAACCGGCCATTGAGCCCAGCGTTTCCGCCAGCGCCGCCGACGCGCCACCGTGCAGCAGGCCAAACGGCTGATGGGTGCGCGCATCCACCGGCATTTCCGCTTCCAGCGTATCGTCGCCAAGGCGGGTATAAACGATGCCAAGATGCGCCACCAGCGTGTTCTGGCTGGTGGCATTGAGCGCATCTAACGATAAATGGCGTTTCCAGATCATTACGCCCCCAGCGTGGAGCCGCCGTCCACCACGATATCCTGCAGGGTGATATGGCTGGCAGCATCGGAGGCCAGGAACAGGATCGTGCTGGCAATCTCCTGAGGACGGGCAATTTTCCCCAGCGGGATCCCCAGCTTAAACTGCTCGCCAAAACCGCGAATGCGCTGCTGCTCCGCATCGTCGCAGGTCCACAGGGTGCGCTGCATATCGGTATCCGTTGACCCCGGCGACACCAGATTACAGCGCACGCCGCTGCCCGCCAGCTCCAGCCCGACGGTGAGGGCCAGGCTTTTCAGCGCCGCTTTCGAGGCGCCATAGGCACTCATCCCGATGCGCGGCGTGTGGGCCGCGTCGGACGCCACGGTGACAATCGCCCCGCTCTGCTGACGACGGAACTGGCCCATCGTCTGTTGAAAGAGGTTAAACGCCCCGCCAACGTTGACCGCAAACGTCTGCTGCCAGTCCTCCTGCGAAAGCTGGTCCGTGGCGCCCATGCGCAGAATGCCGGCGGCGTTGACCAGTACGTCCAGACGTTCCTCTACGGCGAGCAAGCGCCCGCAGACATCGCTCACCTGCGCCGCGTCAGATACGTCCAGCGTTTCGGTAGCAAATGGATAATTCCCCTGCGGGAAGGCCAGATCGAATCCGGTCACCTTCGCGCCCGCGTCGGCAAAGGCCAGCGCCGTCGCATAACCAATCCCCTTACCCGACCCTGTCACCCAGACGGTTTTGCCGGTGAAATCAAAAACCATTACTGCACCTCGCGGGAGAGTAGCGCCCACCAGGCGTCGAGGGTCGGATTTTTTGCCAGCATCACGAAATCGATATCGCCGTGGACTTTACGCCAGCGTGCGGCGAGCGCCATCATGCGCACCGAATCCAGGCCGTAGTCGATCAGGTTTTCATCATCCATCGGTTCGTCGGTTTCATCGAGTAATGGCAGGATGAGCTCACGCAGCGCCGCTTTTGAGGCCGGAACCGACGGCAACAGATCATCGGTCATCACCACGCGGCCGGAACGCCCCGCCACATAGTTGAGCGACATCAGGTGCTCTTCGCGGGTGAAATCTGCCAGCGCGTCGGCAATAAAGAAGGGTTTGATGTCGCGCATAAACGCATCGGTGGCGGTGGTCATGCAGCCGATGTGGGCATACACGCCGGTGATCAGCAGCTGATTGCGGCCTGTCTCTTTCAGCATCAGCTCCAGCGGCGAGCGATGAAACGCGCTGTAGCGCCACTTCACCAGCACGGTGTCCGCTTCGTCCGGGGTCAGTTCAGCGACGATGCGCTGCTGCTCCGGGGAGCGGGTCAGGCCCGGACCCCACATGTCATTCAGCAGGGCGCGGTCTTCGTCGCTCTGCTCTTTCGGCTGGGCGGTGTAGTAAACCGGAATGTTGTGCGCTTTACAGTACGCGCGCAGTCTGGCGATGTTCGCCACCACCTGCTGCATCATCGCGCTGTTTTCGCCCCAGAAGTTCAGGAAATACTCCTGCATATCGTGGATCAGCAGCGCGGCACGTTCAGGCTCAAACGCCCAGTTCACTTTGCTTGTCGGCAACTCTGCGGCAGTTGGCAGCGCGTAAGCGGTTAATTTTGGAATAGCCATACTCTGTTCCTCAGGCCCGGGCGCGTTCAGCGATCCACAGGCGCAACTGTTTCTTATCGACTTTGCCGACCGGCGTTAACGGCAGCGCATCCACGCTCTCCACGCGATCCGGCAGTTTGAATTCGGCAACGCCCTGCTCGCGCAGGAAGCGACGCACCTCAACCGCGCGCAGCGGCTGTTTCACCACCAGAAACGCGCAGCTTTTCTCGCCCAACAGGCTGTCCTCCATGCTCACCAGCGCGGCGTGGATCACCGCCTCATGGCGCAGCAGCAGGTTTTCGATCTCTTCAGCGGCGATCTTCTCCCCGCCGCGGTTGATCTGATCTTTCTCGCGCCCCTGCACGGTGATGTACCCCTGCTCGTCGATGGCAATCAGATCGCCGGAGCAATAAAAACCGTTGGCATCAAAGGCGCTGGCGTTGTGTTCCGGGCTGTTGAAATAGCCGCGGAAGGTGTACGGCCCACGGGTCATCAGACGTCCTGTTTCGCCACGCGGCAGCGGGTTGCCTTGCTCGTCCGCCACCCATACTTCGTCATCCGGGCACATCGGACGGCCCTGGGTGTGGATGATGCGATCCGGGGTGTCGTCGAGAGCGGTATAATTCACCAGCCCTTCCGCCATGCCGAACACCTGCTGTAGCTGGCAGCCAATTTCCGCCGGAATACGCGCGGCAAGCGTGGCGGGGAGGCGTGCGCCCCCCACCTGCAGCAGCTTCAGCGATTTAAGCTGCGCATTGCCCGCGCCGTCGGCAATCGCCTGCAACCACAGGCTGACCGCCGGGGGTACCAGCGAGGTGACGTTAATCTGATGGCGTTCAATCAGCGGGAAGCAGATCGTGGCGCTCGGATCGTGCGCCAGCACCACGCAGCCACCAGCCATGAATACCCCTAACGAACCCGGGGAACTCATGGCGTAGTTATGGGCCGCCGGTAGCGCATTCAGATAGCGGGTATCCGCGGTAATGCCGCAAATTTCGTTGCTGCGACGAATGCTGTAGTCGTAATCGTTATGCGTACGCGGGATCAGCTTTGGCGTGCCGGTACTGCCGCCTGAAAGCTGAAAGAACGCCACTTCGTCGGCGGGCGTGGGGTTGGGGATAAAATGGGCCGCCGGGTGGGCGATGGCCGCCTCCAGGGCATGTGCGCCGTTATCGCCACGCAGCAGGACAACACGCACTGAGCGATGTTCATCCACAAAACGGTTCAGGAAATCATCGCCTGCAAACAGGGCGTGCTCGCGGTCGGCAATCAGCAGCGCGGGTTTGATCTGTGCGGCGTAGGCGTTCAGCTCGTTACGTTGGTGGCTGAAAAGCGCGTTCACCGGAGCCACACCCACCTGCAGAAGCGCGAAAAAGGTGATGTAAAACTCAGCCACGTTGCCGAGCTGAACCAGCGCGGTCTCGCCACGACGCACGCCCTGCCCCTGCAGGGCGGAGGCCAGGTTATTCACCGCCTGGTTGAACGCGCGCCAGGTCAGGTGACGTTCACCGTCAATAATGGCGACGGTATCTTTCTCCGCGTGGTCGGTCAGAATGTGGGTCAGCGGCAGATCCTGCCAGTAGCCTTTTTCACGGTAGCGCCGGGCAAACTCCTCAGGCCAACGGGTAAAGGGGATGGTCATGATGATTCCTCAGTGCAAACCAAAAACGTTGAGCATGGTGGAGAGCTTCACCCCGGTTTCGCGCCACTCGCCCACCGGGGAGGAGGCTGGCACAATGCCCGCACCGGCAAACAGGCGAACGCGATTTTTAAGCAAACGCGCGCAGCGGATGGTCACCACCCACTCGCCGTTGCCTTCGCTGTCACACCAGCCAACGATGCCGCCAAACAGTTCGCGGTCGAACGGCTCCAGCCCGGCAATCAGTTCTTTTGCCGCCTGATGCGGGAAACCGCTCAGCGCAGGCGTCGGGTGCAGCAGACAGGCCAGAGTCAGGGCGTTCTCATTTTCACGGGCCTCCCCTTCCACTGGCGTCGCCAGATGCCAGAGCGTTGGGGTGGTGATCAGCTGCGGGGAAGCTGGCATGCTGAGATGATGGCTGCGCGGTGCCAGAATGGCTTTCATCGCCTGGGTCACCAGATCGTGCTCGTGGCGATCCTTCTCGGAGGCCAGCAGCTTATTACCCGCCTCGCGATCCAGCACGTCATCCGGCTGACGACGCGCAGAGCCCGCCAGCGGCAGAGAGCTAAAGTGTGTCCCCTCTTTACGCAGCAGCAGTTCCGGGCTCGCGCCCAGCAGCACGCCGCCATCTTCCAGCGGCACATGGAAGTTGAAGCTGGCCGGATTCTGGGCGATCAGTCGCTCCATCAGCGCGCCGCTATCAATCGTTTTATCCGTCGCAATATCAATCAGCCGCGACAGCACCACTTTGTTCACCTGTGGCGTGGCGGTGAGCGCTGCCGCACGGGCAACCATCTCTTCAAACACGGGCTGCGGCGGGATCTCAGTGCGGGTTTCCACGCTCAACGCCTGGGAAGCGGAAAAATAGCGCGCGGACTGCTGACGCGCCGGGCGTGAAAAGGTCTGCCAGTGCTGCGGAATAAACAGGGATGAGGGCTTGCGGGTATCGAACGGGATGGCTCCCACCATCACGGGATGGGCAATGCCGCTGGCCTTCGCGTTGCGGAAAGCCTGAGCCAGTTTCTGCTGGAAGGCCCCCGACGGGTTATCACCGCCCTCGGCGGGTTCAGAGAAACGGGAAAAACAGCCTGACGTGGTAAAACTGCGGTAAGGCGACATAAAGAAAAAGCTGTCTGATGGCAGCGTGGTCGCGGTGTGCTGAACTTCCTCAGCCAGGGACGTATCCATATCATCCTCCATAAAATGATAAAAGAAGCAATAATGATTATCATTTATATTTTCGTTGGCTAACCTAATCCCACATCGCGCCGGTGTCAACCGCAGAGCGAACATCTTGTGCGAGTATCGCTTGCATCCCCTCGCCGCAATCATGAAAATGAGAAGCATTAACTTCAAAGAGAACAGGATGCCGCGTTGTGAAATTCCCCGCCGTTTGCCGTAATGCCCTTCTTTTAACGGGATGTTTTGTTTTAGGACTAACCTCAGCCATCGCCGCCGACTGGCCGCGTCAGGTAACCGACAGCCGCGGCGTGCATACCCTGGAGAGCAAACCCACGCGCATTGTCTCCACCAGCGTGACCCTGACCGGCTCTTTGCTGGCGATTGACGCTCCGGTAGTGGCCAGCGGGGCGACTACGCCCAATAACCGCGTGGCGGATGCGCAGGGCTTTTTACGTCAGTGGGGTGATATGGCGAAACAGCGCAACGTGGCGCGCCTGTACATTGGCGAGCCGAGTGCGGAAGCGGTGGCGGCGCAGATGCCGGATCTGATTCTGATTAGCGCGACCGGCGGAGATTCGGCCCTGGCGTTGTACGATCAGCTCTCCGCCATCGCGCCGACGCTCATCATCAACTACGACGACAAAAGCTGGCAGGAACTGCTGAAGCAGCTAGGCACGATAACCGGACAGGAAAAACAGGCCGCCGAACGCATTGCAGCATTCGATAAACAACTCGCGCAGGTGAAACAGCAGATGACGCTGCCGCCGCAACCGGTGAACGCCATTGTGTACACCGCCGCCGCGCACAGCGCTAACCTGTGGACCGCGGAGTCTGCCCAGGGCCAGCTGTTGCACCAGTTAGGCTTTACCCTGGCCGAACTGCCTGCCGGGCTGCACACCTCAAAAAGTCAGGGCAAACGTCACGACATCATCCAGTTAGGCGGTGAAAATCTGGCTACCGGGCTGAACGGTGAAGGCCTGTTCCTGTTTGCCGGCGATCAAAAAGACGTTGAGGCGATTTACGCCAACCCGCTGCTGGCTCACCTGCCTGCGGTGAAGAATAAACGCGTGTGGGCACTGGGAACGGAGACGTTCCGCCTGGATTATTACAGCGCGATGCTGGTGTTAGAGAGATTAAATGCATTGTTTAAGTAGGCATTTTCCCTCCCTCTCCCCGTGGGAGAGGGGCGGGGTGAGGGCATCAGGCCGCACCGTCGTTCAATACAACCTCCTGCCGGAACCGGCGCAATTCTGCTAATACCATAAACAGGATCCCACCTACAACGGCTAACGCAAACCCGCTGGTGCTCGCCGAAGCCACCGGCGTCATGACGGCCCCCAGCCCACCGAGGATCGCCGCGCCAATGGCATCGCCCGTCACGTTTTGCGCGGTCCACAGGCCGTTGATGCGCCCGAGCATCCCCTCCGGCGTCTGGGTCTGGATCAGGGTGTACTGCAACAGAGAACTGATGGCGCTCAGCCAGCCGAAGAGTACCAGACACAGCACACCCAACGCCCAGACCGGCATCAGGCTGAAGAACCCCATCGCGATAAACGATGCCAGTGTCGTCAACAGCATAATCAACCCTGGACGCGCGCTCTGCGCCAGCCTGCCGCTGGTTAGCGCACCACACGCCGCGCCGAGCGGAATGGCGGCGTACAGCACGCCAATCTCTGAGGCGCTCATCTGCCACACCCCCGCCAGCGCCGGGTACAGCACGCGTACGGCGCTCGCCATCGTCAGCAGACCACCGAGCAGCGCAATACCACCAATCAGCGGGTTGCTGAACAGAAACCGGATCGCCGCCATCAGCGATTTCAGCGGATGCTCACGCGGCTGCGGTGGCGGTGGCAGAAGCGGCAGACGCAGCAAGGTTAAGGTGGTGATAAACGTCCCCGCCGCCGCGAGGCCGTAGTTCCACGCCACGTTACCGGTGGCCAGCAGCAGGCCGCCCACCATCGGCGATATCACCGAGCCAAGACGGACGGTGAGCATGGTAATTGCCCCCGCCTGCATCAGATTCTCGCGCCCTACCAACGCGGGCGTGGCGGCCAGCAGCGCCGTCACGCCTAACGAAGCAAAGAAACCATCCCACAGCCCGAGGGCGTAAATGGCGAGTAAGGAGGGTTCCGGCAGCATCGCGTTCAGGCACAATCCGACAAACCCCACCCCGCAGGTGCCGCGTGCCAGCAGGATCAGCTTCTTGCGTTCGTACCTGTCGGCCAGCACGCCGCCGATCATCAGACCGATAAACATCGCCCCGCCGGTTAAGGTGACCGACAGCCCGACCAGCCAGCTGGAGTGCGTCAACGTCTGGATCTGTACCGGGACGGCAACGCCGAGCAGGCCAAGGGACAAAATGGAGATAAAACGCGCGATAAACACGGCACGATACGCCGGGTGCGTCTTCAGCAGGCTGAGGTTAATCAGCCAGGATTTTTGATTCATGACAAGACCTTGAGTCTATTTCTACCCATTCCATGGGCGCACATGCTAACATAGCCAAATAAGATAGATAACGATAATCACTATCATTATCAAATCATGGATGTTGCTATGTCGTTTTCCTCTTCTTCTGCGGTGCGCGCTGTTGCCGTGCCCGTGTTATTGCTGCTGTTAATCCTTGCGATGGCGCTCAGTCTGCTGGTTGGTGCGAAACCGCTGCCCGCCTCCGTGATTGTTGATGCGCTCTTTGGTACCTGTCAGAGCGCCGACTGCACCATCGTGCTGGATGCCCGCCTGCCCCGTACCCTGGCCGGATTACTTGCCGGTGGCGCACTGGGGCTTGCGGGGGCACTTATGCAAACCCTCACCCGCAACCCGCTGGCTGACCCCGGCATTCTTGGCGTGAATAGCGGTGCCAGCTTTACCATTGTGCTTGGCGCGGCGCTGTTCGGGTTTACCTCTCCCTCAGAACAACTGGTAATGGCCTTTTGCGGCGCGCTGGCGGCCTCGCTGATTGTCGCCTTCACCGGCAGCCAGGGCGGCGGGCAGCTTAGCCCGGTACGTCTGACGCTGGCGGGCGTGGCGCTTGCCGCCGTGCTGGAAGGGTTATCTAACGGCATTGCCCTGCTTAACCCGGACGTTTACGACCAGCTCCGCTTCTGGCAGGCCGGTTCGCTGGATATCCGCACGCTGGAGACGCTTAAGGTGGTGGTCATCCCGGTGATGATTGCCGCCGCCGTGGCACTCGGTTTAAGCCGGGCGCTGAACAGCCTGAGCCTTGGCAGCGACACCGCCACCGCGCTCGGCAACCGCGTGGCGCGAACCCAGTTGACGGGGTTAGTGGTCATCACCGTGCTGTGCGGCAGTGCGACGGCAGTGGTCGGCCCGATTGCCTTTATCGGGCTGATGATGCCGCATCTGTCGCGCTGGCTGGTGGGGGCCGATCACCGCTGGTCGCTGCCGGTGACGCTGCTGGCCACCCCGGTCCTGCTCTTGTTCGCTGATGTTGTCGGGCGTCTTCTGGTTCCCGGCGAACTGCGCGTTTCGGTGGTCAGCGCCTTTATCGGCGCACCGGTCCTGATCTTCCTGGTACGACGTAAACGCGGAGGTGACGCATGATGGCCCCCTCTCGTCGTTTGATCGTCAGCGTTTCGCTGTTGGTTATCGCCATTCTGATGCTGGCGATCGCAAGCCTGTGCAGCGGCGCGGTGACGCTCGATCTCGCCCAGGTGTTTAACGCGCTCACCGGCAGCGCCCCGCGCGCTGTCACGATGGTGGTGACGGAGTGGCGACTGCCGCGCGTGGCAATGGCGATGCTGGTGGGTGCCGCGCTTGGCGTCAGCGGCGCGATTTTCCAGTCGCTGATGCGCAATCCGCTCGGCAGCCCGGATGTAATGGGTCTCAACACCGGTGCCTGGAGCGGCGTGCTGGTCGCGATGGTGCTGTTTGGTCAGCATCTGACGGCCATCACCGTGACGGCGATGACCGGCGGGATACTGACCGCGCTGGTGATCTGGCTGCTCGCCTGGCGCAACGGTATCGACACTTTCCGCCTGATCATTATCGGTATCGGCGTGCGTGCCATGCTGATGGCGTTCAATACCTGGCTGCTCTTGCAGGCTTCGCTGGAAACGGCGCTGTCGGCCGGGCTGTGGTATGCCGGTTCCCTCAACGGCCTGACCTGGGGCAAAGTCTGGCCTGCCGCGCCATTGATTCTGCTGATGTTTATCGCCGCGCTGCTGCTGGTGCGGCGCATGCGGCTGCTGGAGATGGGTGACGACAGCGCCTGTGCGCTGGGGGTCGGCGTTGAGCGTTCGCGTCTGATGCTGATGCTGGTCGCCGTGTTGCTCACCGCGGCCTCCACCGCGATTGCCGGACCCATCTCCTTTATCGCCCTTGTCGCCCCGCACATTGCGCGTCGTCTTAGCGGTACGGCCCGCTGGGGCTTAACCCAGGCGGCGCTGTGCGGCTCAATGTTACTGTTGGCCGCCGATCTCTGCGCCCAGCGGCTGTTTATGCCTTATCAACTTCCGGTGGGCGTTGTCACCGTCAGCCTTGGCGGGATTTACCTCATCGTCTTGCTCGTTCAGGAGTCACGCAAGAAATGACCGATTCAACCACCCGCTTGCGCGGCGAAAGCCTTACTCTCGGTTACGGCAAAAAAATTGTTGCCCATGACTTAACCGTCAACATTCCTGACGGCCATTTCACGGCGATTATCGGCCCGAACGGCTGCGGCAAGTCGACCCTGTTGCGCACCCTCAGTCGCCTGATGACACCGGTTGAAGGCCACGTATTCCTCGACGGCGAGCAGATCCAGCGCTTTGCCAGTAAAGAGGTGGCCAGGCGCATCGGGCTGCTGGCGCAAAACGCCACCACGCCGGGAGACATCACGGTGCAGGAGCTGGTCTCACGCGGACGCTATCCGCACCAGCCGCTGTTTACCCGCTGGCGCAAGGAAGATGAAGACGCGGTGAACCGCGCGATGCAGGCAACGGGCATTACGGACCTCGCCCGGCAGAGCGTGGACACGCTTTCCGGCGGCCAGCGTCAACGGGCGTGGATCGCGATGGTGCTGGCGCAGGAGACCTCCATTATGCTGCTGGATGAACCGACGACCTGGCTTGATATCAGCCATCAGATCGATCTGCTCGAGTTGCTGAGCGAGCTCAACCGCACGCAAGGTTACACCCTGGCGGCGGTGCTGCATGATTTGAATCAGGCCTGCCGCTATGCCACGCATTTAATTGCACTGCGCGACGGCGAAATTGTGGCGCAGGGCGCGCCGAAGGAGATTGTGACGCCAGCGCTTATCGAGCGGATCTACGGCATGCGCTGCATGATTATTGACGACCCGGTGGCGGGCACGCCGCTGGTGGTGCCGCTTGGAAAGCGTGCGCGCTGATGCCCTCACCCACAGGGAGAGGGAGCAAACCATCCCCTCTCCCCGTGGGAGAGGGTTAGGGTGAGGGGAAATCACTACCCCAACATCTTCTGCAACACCGGCCCAATCTTCTCAAACGCCTGCGGCGAAATGATGTCCACATGGGCGCAATCCTGGCTGTATACCTCCAGTTCATTTACCCACGGCGACCACGCCACCTGCGGATCTATCGTTCGCGTGCGCTCGGCAACAAACAGCGTTGCTTTCCCGTCAAACCGCGAGCTGTGCGCCGTGGTGAGCAGCCGCACCGCGTCGGCGTAGTTACCTTCAATGGCGTTGAATAGCGCGCTGGAGCCCTGCCCCTGCTGGGCAGCGATAAACGCCTGTCGCTCGCGCTCAATTTCGGCCAGCACCGCCGGGTCGAGTCCGTTGGCCTCTTTTTCCGCCCAGTTCTGGGTTTCCGGTGGCCAGGTATCCAGCAGACCCAGGAAGGCGACGGTTTCGCCCTGTTGACGCAGACGCGCGGCAATCCCCTGCGCCAGCGTGCCGCCAAGCGAGTAGCCGAACAGGTAATACGGCCCATGGGGCTGCCGGCCACGTAACGTAGTCAGATGATGTTCAATCACCCCATCCAGATCCGCACACTGCTGCATCGGCCCCTCCGGGCGCGGCGACTGAATTCCGGTAATGGACCAGCGCGGGCTAAGGTAGCGCGCCAGCACGCTGAACTGCCAGGCAAAACCGGAAGCCGGATGGAAGCAGAACAGCGTCGGGCCGTCGCTTTCGCGCAGCGGCAGCAAGGTTTCATAACCCAGACGCTGCGCCTGCTCGTCGCTTATCGGCGAATCCAGCAGAGCACTCAGCCTGCTGACCGTAGAGGCGACCATTATCTGCCCCGGCGTCACCTTGCGGGCGAACGTACGGCTGAGCTGTGCAGCCAGGCGCATCGCCAGCAGCGAGTGGCCGCCGAGGGCAAAGAAATCGGCTTCGATGTCGTTCACCGCGCAGCCCAGCAATGACGCAAACGCCTGCGAGACGGCAATTTCGGTTGCACTTTCCGGTGCGCGTCCGCTGGTTTTGCTGGTCAGCTCCGGCA
Organism: Enterobacter cloacae complex sp. IR5384; assembly: GCF_049237265.1. Lineage (NCBI taxonomy): Bacteria > Pseudomonadati > Pseudomonadota > Gammaproteobacteria > Enterobacterales > Enterobacteriaceae > Enterobacter > Enterobacter cloacae complex sp. IR5384. Next base: position 178,466 of record NZ_JBMKHJ010000005.1, read on the forward strand.
GCGGCAGCGCCTTGCGATCCAGTTTGCCGTTTGCGCTTAACGGCAGCGCGCTGATTTGCAGTAACACCACCGGCACCATATGCGGCGGCAGCTGCGATCTGAGTGAGGCAAGCAGCGCGTCGCGATCCAGCGGTAAACCGGATTCAGAAACCACATATCCCACCAGCTGACGGGCATCGCCGCCCGTGGCCGCCGCCTGGTTGAACACGCAGGCGTGCGCCACCGCCTGAGCCACGTCGGGCAGCGACAGCATCGCCCGGTCGATTTCGCCAAGCTCGATGCGCTGGCCGCGAATTTTCAGCTGGTCGTCGCTGCGGCCTAAATACTCCACCGCGCCGTTGTCCAGCCAGCGGGCGACGTCACCGGTACGGTACATCCGCTCGCCCGGCGCGAACGGATCGGCAATAAAGCGGCTGGCGGTGAGATCCGGACGCCCCAGATACCCCTGCGCCAGCTGAATACCGGTGAGATAGAGATCGCCCGCCACGCCAAACGGCACCGGGCGCATCATCGCATCCAGGATCCGCAACCCGGTGTTCCATACCGGAAAACCGATCGGCACGCTGTTACCTGCAACTGCCGCCAGCTCTGGTCCAAATGCCGGATACCAGCTAACGTCCACCGCCGCTTCCGTCGGGCCGTAGAGGTTATGCAGCGGCACGTGGGTGAGCCGCTCCCATTCGCGACAAAGTTCCGTCGGCAGTGCTTCCCCGCTGCAGAATACCTGCCTGAGGCTTTTACAGCATTCGGCGTTTTCCAGCGTCAGCGAGGCGACAAACGCCGCCAGCATCGACGGCACAAAGTGGGTGGTGGTGACGCCATAGTGCGCAAAGAATTGCTGCATGGCCTGAGGATCACGGTGCGCGTCCGGCTCGGCCATCACCAGCTTCGCCCCGGCGATAAACGGCCACCAGAACTCCCAGACCGACACGTCAAAGCTGCACGGCGTTTTCTGTGCCACCACGTCGCACGCCGTCAGCGGGTAGTGATCTTGCATCCATTTCAGACGGTTAACGATGGCAGTATGCCCGACCATTACCCCTTTCGGACGCCCTGTCGAGCCCGACGTAAAGATGATGTACGCCGTCTGCTCCGGCTTCGCCAGCCGCAGCGGTTCAGCATCCGCAGCCGGTAATAGTGTGTTGTAACTAAACGTCCCGACGGACAGATCGCTAAAGCGCGGGCGCTGTTCGTCGGTGGTGATAAGCAGCGACGGCTTTGCATCCTCCAGCATCATCCGCAGACGATCGTCCGGGTAGCCGGTATCCAGCGGCAACCACGCGGCCCCCGCCTCCACAATGCCGTGCAGCGCTAACGTCAGGAATACCGAGCGCGGCAGCGCCACCGCCACGCTGTCGCCCGGTTTCACGCCGCGCTCACGCAACAGATGCGCCAGTGCCACCACCTGCTCGCGCATCTGGCGATAGCTGAGCTCGATGTGCGCATCCGCCAGTGCGGGCGCGTCCGGCGTTTTGCTCGCCTGTTCCGCCACCAGTTCCGCAAGCGTGGTGGACGGTAGCGCCAGCCCGGTATCGTTGATGCGTGTAAGCTGCTGGTATTCCTGCTCTGAGACCGTTTCAACCTCGCCGCAGCGCAGGTCCGGGTTAGCGGCAAATTGCGTCAACATCGCATTCAGGCGCGCCACGTGACGGGCCAGCGTGGTTTCATCGTAGCGCTGTTTATTGGCGAGGATCTCAATGCTCAGCCCCCCCTGCTCGTCCGGGAACAATGCCAGCTCCAGATCGTTCACCGGGCCGGTGGCCAGCGTGTGGGTGGTGGCCTCCACGCCGTCGATGTCCAGCTGGTAATCGAATACCTTGACGTTGAGCACCGGGCCGAACAGGGCTTCATCCCCTGCGGCACGCCCGCTGTCGCGCACGATCTGCTCGGCGTCGTAGCGCTGGTGGCGACGCATTTTTTTCAGCTGGTTTGCCAGGCGCTGCGCCAGTTCCGGCAGGCTCTCGTGCGGATGAATGTTCACCGCCAGCGGCAGCACGTTGAGCACCGGGCCGGTTGCGGTCAGCGCAGCGGAGCCCATGCGGCGCATAAAGATAAACCCGGCGGCGTAGTCCAGCCGTCCGGTGAGACGGCCCAGCCACAGCGCCACCAGCGCAAGCGCCAGATCGGTGCGCTGTACCTGTCCTGCGGCCTGCGCAAGCTGGCTGAAGGCGCGGCCATCGGCGGCGATTTTCAGGCGCAGGATGTCGGTGGTGGCGGCACGCCCCGGCAGCGGCGCAGAGGAAAGCGAGACCGGAGAAGGAAGCTGTTTGCGCTGCTCAACCCAGAAGGCACCGTCGCGCTGATACGCCTCGCTGTCGCGGTAGCGCTGATACTCCTCCACCACCCCGGCGAACGGCGTAAACGGGGAGTCAGGCGTGGGCTCGCCCCTCTTCCACGCGGCATAAATCGCGGCGATCTGGCGGGTAATCGCCGGGAAGCTGAAGCCATCGACCACCAAATGGTGATAGCGCTGATACCAGTACCAGTGTTGCGGACCGATCTGAATCAGCAGGTGAAACGCCAGGAGCTGACCGCTGTCGACACGAAGGTTCTGATTAAGGTCGGCGTCCATCAGCGCCACGGCGGCGTCATGGGAACCGGCATTCACGATTTCCGGTTCAGGCAGCGTCATTGATGCATCCACCCACTGCCACACCTCACCGTTATCCTCGGTGAAGCGCATGCGCAGAGTGTCGGCCTGCATCATGCCTTCGGCAACGGCTTTTGCCAGCAGCGGTGCGTCAATATCGCCTTTCAGTTCGGTGTAGTGTGCCACGCTCCAGGCGTTCGGCAGGCTGGAAAGCTGCTCCGCCATCCAGATGCCCGGCTGGGCGGCAACAAGCGGCAGACGGTTCATGCATGCTCCCCCGCATAATTAGAGGGGCTGAGCGTCTGCCAGTGTTCGGCCAGCCACTGCTGGCATGCGTCCTGCGATTGCGCTTCGCATACCACGCGCCAGCCTGCGGGCAATTCGCACTTCTGCGGCCACAGGCTGTACTGCCCCTGATCGTTACGCAAAATAGCAAACTGCCCCTGCGGATTATCGAAAGGATTGCTGAATTCCATACAGACTCCGTTAGTGAATAAGCGGCTGCCAGAGGGTCATCAGCCCCTGCGTCAGCCCACCGCGCCAGCAAAGCGCGTCGTGTCCGCCGTCAACCTGACGCCAGTAAACCTGCTGCTGTGTGTGCAGTTCGTCGTAAATGGCCTGATTCGCGCGGTAAATCAGCGGCTCGTTGCGCCCGGCCTCAAGGACGATGCGCAGGCCGCGTGCGGTTTTTTCACCCGCTTTCAGTTGCGCGATAAGCAGCCCTTCCTGCTGTCCGCCGCGATGCGGCCACCAGTAAGAGCCGGACTGGCTCAGCACGCAGCCAAAACGCTGCGGCCAGTTTAGTGCGGCATAAAGCGAGGAGAGTCCACCGAAGCTCTGGCCTGCGACCACCGTGCGGTCTGCGCGGTCGCTGAATGCCGTGTGTTGTTTTACAAGAGGGAGAAGTTCTTCCTGCACCGCCAGCCAGAAATCGGGGTTACAGGGCAATTCGTTATTGCGATGCGCCATATCTATCACATCGATTAAAACGTAGACGGCAGGCGGCAGTTTGCGTCCGTCGGTAAGCGCCGTCAGCGCTGGCCAGACGGGCATGCTCTCGGCCCAGAACTGGCCGTCGAGCAGCACCGCCAGCGGGCGTTCCGGATCGTCATCGCCAGTGGTAAATATCCAGACGCGACGACAGTTGCCCAGTCGATTGCTCTGCCAGTCAATGCAGACCGGCTGCCGGTATGGCGTATTGGGGCGATCCCAGCCGGGCTGCACCGGAGCGTCGGGCATCTCCAGCGCAGAGACATCATGCCCTCGCCCGCCTCGCCAGCTCTGGGTATTAAGCGGGTCGGACATTGCCTGCGGCAGCAGCTTGCGCCAGCCTTCGCGCAGCGCCAGGCGATCCGGCTGCTCACCGTGAAACACATCGGGCGCAAAATCGTCTGTATTCTCTGAAGGGATAAAGCAGTAGCTGCCGCGCCACTGGGGGCTGAACTCGCCCTGCCATTGCCAGACGTCGGTATCCGGGATGCGTTCGAGGGATTGTGGGCGGGCATTTTTATGGTGATCGGTTACGCCGGTGATATACAGCCAGACGCGTTTCACCGCCGAGGTGTGTTGCGTTCCCGCCGGATCGCGCCACCAGAAGGTGACCCGATATTTCCCCTGTTCACGCACCCATTCCGGGCCGTTTTTCGACTGCCACCAGGCTTCACTTCCCGTTGTTAACACCGTCACCCTTCTAACCTCATGTTTAACAGTCTTTTTTGTTTCAGGACAAATTTTATTGATAATATTATTGATAACTATTTGCATTTGCAATAGCGTAATGCCCGCGCTGTGGGAAGCGCGTTCATAAGAAACCATAAAAGCGGGACATCCAATGAATAAGAAGATTCACTCTCTGGCCTTGCTGGTCAATTTAGGGATTTATGGCGTCGCGCTGCCTGCCATGGCAGACGACAATACCGCCTCCGCGCAGCATGAAGACACCATGGTGATCACCGCCGCCGAGCAGAATTTGCAGGCGCCGGGGGTTTCCACCATTACCGCCGATGAGATCCGTAAAAATCCGCCCGCGCGTGACGTGTCTGAAATCATCCGCACCATGCCAGGCGTTAACCTGACCGGTAACTCCACCAGCGGCCAGCGCGGTAACAACCGCCAGATTGATATCCGCGGTATGGGCCCGGAAAACACCCTGATCCTGATCGACGGCAAGCCGGTGACCAGCCGTAACTCGATTCGTCTGGGCTGGCGCGGCGAGCGCGACACCCGCGGTGATACCGGCTGGGTGCCGCCAGAGATGATCGAGCGTATTGAAGTGATCCGTGGTCCGGCCGCCGCGCGTTACGGCAACGGTGCGGCAGGTGGCGTGGTGAACATCATCACCAAAAAATTCGACGACCAGTGGCACGGCTCCTGGAACACCTATCTGAACGCGCCTGAACACAAGGATGAAGGTTCCACAAAACGCACCAACTTCAGCCTGAGCGGCCCGTTGGGCGGCGACTTCAGCTTCCGCATGTACGGTAACCTTGACAAAACCCAGGCCGATGCGTGGGACATCAACCAGGGCCATCAGTCCGAGCGTACCGGGGCCTATGCCAACACCCTGCCTGCAGGCCGTGAAGGGGTAGAAAACAAAGACATCAATGGCGTGGTGCGTTGGGACTTTGCGCCAATGCAGTCTCTGGAGTTTGAAGCGGGGTACAGCCGCCAGAACAACCTCTACGCCGGTGATACCCAGAACACCAACAACGACAATGCGCTGGTGAAGAAGAACTACGGTAAAGAGACCAACCGTATCTATCGTCAGAACTTCGCCGTCACGTGGAACGGCGGCTGGGATAACGGCATTACCACCAGCAACTGGGCACAGTACGAACACACCCGCAACTCGCGTCTGGGTGAAGGGCTGGCCGGAGGAACCGAAGGGCTGTTCAACAGCGATAAATTCACCGATACCGACCTGGCCGACGTCATGCTGCACAGTGAGATCAACCTGCCGATTGATTTCATCGTCAACCAGAACCTGACGCTGGGCACCGAGTGGAACCAGCAGCGCATGAAGGATTCCACCTCCTTCTCGCAAACCCTGCAGGGCGGGACCATTCCAGGGATGAGCGACGATCGCAGCCCGTATACCTCCGCAGAGATTTTCTCCCTGTTTGCGGAAAACAATATGGAGCTGACCGACAGCACCATGCTGACCCCGGCGCTGCGCTTCGACCACCACACCATCGTGGGTAACAACTGGAGCCCGTCCCTGAACCTGTCGCAGGGTCTGAGGGATGATTTCACCCTGAAGATGGGCATCGCGCGTGCCTATAAAGCACCGAGCCTGTACCAGACCAACCCGAACTACCTGTTATACAGCAAGGGCCAGGGCTGCTACGCAAGCTCCGACGGCGTGGGCTGCTACATGATGGGTAACGACGATTTGAAAGCCGAAACCAGCATCAACAAAGAGATTGGTCTGGAGTGGAAACGCGACGGCTGGCTGGCGGGCGTGACCTGGTTCCGCAACGACTATCGCAACAAGATTGAAGCGGGCTATGCGCCAATCGGCCAGACCGCCACCAGCAAAGTCACCACCGATATCTACCAGTGGGAGAACGTGCCGAAAGCGGTGGTTGAAGGCCTGGAAGGTTCCCTGAACGTGCCGGTCAGCGACACCATCAACTGGACCAACAACATCACCTACATGTTGCAGAGCAAGAACAAGGAGACCGGCGACCGTCTGTCGATCATCCCGGAGTACACGCTGAACTCTACCCTGAGCTGGCAGGTGCATCAGGATGTGTCGCTCCAGTCGACCTTCACCTGGTACGGCAAGCAGCAGCCGAAGAAGTACAATTACAAAGGTCAGCCGGTGACCGGGTCAGAGAAAGACGAGGTCAGCCCGTATAGCATCCTTGGCCTGAGCGCGACGTGGGACGTGACCAAAAACGTCAGCCTGACCGGCGGCGTGGATAACGTCTTCGACAAACGCCAGTGGCGTGCGGGTAATGCCCAGACCACCGGGAATACCTCGACGGGTGCCTATATGTACGGCGCAGGGGCTTATACCTATAATGAGCCAGGCCGCACGTGGTATATGAGCGTGAATACCCGATTCTGATACAGGCAGTGACTCCTCCCTCTCCCTGTGGGAGAGGGCCGGGGTGAGGGCGAGGTAAAAGCAAAACGGCAACCCCGTTGCCGTTTTTAGTGTTTGCTCCCTCTCCCCGTGGGAGAGGGCCGGGGTGAGGGCAACAGGCCGCACAATTCTGAAGGGAAAACCATGCACACAACCCACAGCACGTTCGTTCTCGCCAGCCTCACCGTTCACCGCATCACCTTCGCCCCCACCACCTTCACCGACGCCGATCTCCTCTGGCTCCCCCATCACGCACAGCTGGCTGACGCCGGACGCAAACGCAAAGCCGAGCATCTGGCGGGCCGCATCGCCGCCGCGCATGCCTTACCTGGCCATGCCGTTCCCGGCATCGGCCCCAGCGGCGAACCGCTCTGGCCGGAGGGAGTTTCGGGTAGCATCACTCACAGCGGCACGCAGGCGATGGCGGTTGTGGTTCACCATCCTCATGCCCTTGTAGGTATCGATACAGAGGCGATCCTTTCCGACCGTGAAGCCCATGAAATCCAGGACGGTATCATCAATGCGCAGGAAGCGGCGTGTTTAACGCGTTCAGGCTACCCTTTTGCACAGGCGCTGACGCTCGCGTTTAGCGCGAAAGAAAGTTTGTTTAAAGCGCTGTTTCCGCAGGTAAAGATTTACATGGGTTTTGACTGTGCGAGAGTCGCAGCGTTAGATGATAAAACCCTTGTGCTGGTGCTTTCGCGCCCGGCTGGAGAATATGCGGAGGGCACACGTTTCACCCTCTTCTGGCACAAAAGGGATGACAGCGTGTTGACGCTGCTACAAGCCTGATGGCGCTTCGCTTATCAGGCCTACAAAGTTGGCTCGCGGTAGGCCGGGTAAGGCGAAGCCGCCACCCGGCATGAGGGGGCTCACTGAGCTGCAAGCGCTTTATAAAACGCGGGATCCTTCTGAATCACATTGAGAACCTTCGCCGCCAGCCCGGTTGGGTTACGACGTTTAGACTCCCAGCTTTTTATGGTATCAACGCTCGTGCCAAGTGCCTTCGCCATTTCGCTTTGAGTAACATTTAGCTGTTCTCTGATTGCGCGAACATCCGCGACTTCATAGCGAGTTACCTTGGAAGCGGCTTTCCTTCCGCTATGGATCTCAACGGCCTCTTCAAGCGAAGTTTTTAACTCATCAAAGATACTCATGTCAGCCTCCTTCTGCCTGAACGGAGTACATAGTACACCTTTCATTTACGGCATTGGAAGCAGTATTTTTCAGCACAGAAGTCAGTTTTTTAAGTTCTGCTTTCTCTGCCTCAGTCAGGCTGTCTTTAGTGTTTTTTGGGTAGGCCATAATGAAATAGATCACCTCCTTCGTGGCCAAAAAGTAAATCACTCTTGCACCGCCTCTCTTTCCTTTTGGGCCTGTAGCCATCCTTATTTTACGTAAACCACCCGTCTGCTGGATCAGGTCGCCTTTATCAGGCCAGGCAATGAGTTCCTTTTGCAGATCCTTTAATTCATCATCCGTAGCAATGCTTTTAATCTGCCGGGTAAAGAGTGATGTTTCGATAAACTCTATCGCGTGATTCATCCATGTTTCCTTCCCTAATCGCAGCAAAAACCTAAGACATCAAAGTCAGGCTCTTGCTGCATTGTTACTCTTCCTTGAGTAATACTGCTCCAGGGAACTGTATTTATATACAGACAAAAGGAGTTTTAAGAATTCGTTTAGACATCCGGGAACATCACGCTATTCCCCGGCGCTTCCCTGTGGAGATGGATAAAGTTCAGGTGCCGTTCATACTGGTCCAGAATGTCCGTAATCACCTGCTCCTTGCTGTAATCCATCAAATCATTCCCCTGGCTGCCTTCCAGCAGGAAGGTCTCCAGCCGGTAGTAGGTCGATTTGCCGCTGCGCGCGCGGTAGGTAAACCCGGGCACCGAATACTGCTGCGGCCAGATCTGATAGACAAAGTTCTGCTCGTCGCCCATATGCACCAGCAGATCCAGATGCCCCAGGGTCTCGCCCTCTTCCGGCGGCAGGTTTTTCAGCTCCACGTAGGCACCGCGTAATCGCAACTCCTGCGCCACCTCTTCCATTGCCGGGAAGCAGACCGTCTCCATCATCTGGCTGGTGTAACGCGTGCCCGGGTAGTTCATCAGGCGCGAGAGACGCTTCTTCCAGCTCAGTCTGTCCTGGGCGCCCAACGGGCGCGGCGCGGTATCGCGGCTGGCGCTGACGCGACGGTAGTCTTCCACCTTGAGCGATTTGTACAGCCCGGCCATCACAAAGAAGATCACAAAGCTGAACGGCAGACCCATGATCACCGTGGTGTTCTGCAGGGCGGAAATCCCGTTGGTCATCAGCATGCCGAGCGTCAGCAGGCCGATGGCGACCGACCAGAAGATACGCAGCCAGTTTGGTGCATCGCTGTTGATGTCCTTCAGCTTCGAGGTGAAGTTCCCCAGCACCAGCGCACCGGAATCCGCCGAGGTGACGTAAAACAGCAGGCCGGTAATGGTGGCAACGGAGGCGCTAAAGGTGAACGCCGGATATTGCGCCAGCAGGCTGTAGAATCCGCGCTCCGGGTGCGCCATCGCCTCCTGCGCAAACGCCGCGTCGCCGTGGATGATCTCATGCAGCGCACTGTTGCCAAAGACCGACAGCCACAGCAGGGTAAAGGTGAACGGAATGATCAGCGTGCCCATCACAAACTGGCGGATAGTGCGACCACGTGAAATACGCGCCAGGAACAGGCCGACAAACGGCGACCACGCCACCCACCACGCCCAGAAGAACAGCGTCCAGTTGTTCATCCACTCCACCGGGCGGTCAAAGGCGAAGCTGTTCAGCGTCATGCCCATAAAGCGGTTCACGTAGTCACCCACGTTCAGCACTAAGGCATTGAGCAGGAACGAAGTGTCGCCCACAAACAGCACAAACAAAATCAGCCCCAGCGCCAGCGCGACGTTCAGCTCGGAGAGCACGCGGATCCCCTTATCCACGCCGGCAGTGACCGAGATGGTGGCGATAATCACCGACAGCGCGATCAGCGCGGCTTTCGCCGCCAGCGAATCCGGGATATCAAACAGCACGCTCAGCCCGTAGTTGAGCTGCACCACGCCAATGCCAAGCGTGGTGGCAATACCGAAGATGGTGCCGATCACCGCCGCAATATCGACGCTGTGCCCTATCGGGCCGTTTATCTTTTTACCGAAAATCGGGTACAGCGCGGAGCGGATGGTGAGGGGTAAATTATAACGATAGCTAAAGTATCCGAGCGCCATGCCCATCAGCGCGTACATCGACCAGCCGGTCAGTCCGTAGTGGAACAGCGTCCAGACCATCGCCTGGCGCGCGGCCTCCATCGTCTGCCCTGCCCCTTCCGGCGGCTGCATATATTGCGTGACCGGTTCGGCCACGGAGAAGAACATCAGGTCGATGCCGATACCGGCGGCAAACAGCATCGCCGCCCAGCTTAACAGACTAAACTCGGGTTTTGACTGCTCGGGCCCGAGCTTCACCGAGCCAAAGCGCGAACAGGCAATGCAGACAACAAAGACAATATAGAGCGTCGCCGCCAGCAAATAGTACCAGCCGAAGGTCTTCGACACCCAGTTCAGGGTGCGCCCAATCCACTCGGCAGAGAAGTCGCTAAAGAAGATCGTCATCAGGGAAAACAACAAAATCAGTCCTGCGGATGTATAAAAAACAACCGGATTGATTTTGTCCTTTTCTCTGTCTTGCGAAAGATCTGTCATCCAGTATCCCCACTGTTTTTGTAACTATTAAAATCCAAATCCGCAACAATTAAGACACATTTTATATTGAACGTCCAATCAAAAACCGCTTTAATGGTTAACCAACGCTGATGAATGGAGTGGCAAAAATGCCCAAAGTGGGGATGCAGCCGATCCGGCGCAGGCAACTGATCGACGCCACGCTGGAAGCAATAAATGAAGTGGGAATGCATGACGCAACCATCGCGCAGATCGCCCGTCGGGCGGGAGTCTCAACCGGGATCATCAGTCACTACTTCAAAGATAAAAATGGCCTGCTGGAAGCGACCATGCGCGACATCACCGGCCAGCTGCGCGACGCGGTTCTGAGCCGCCTGCATGCCCTGCCGGATGGCAGCGCAGAGCAACGATTGCAGGCGATTGTCGGCGGCAACTTTGATGAAACCCAGATCAGCAGCGCAGCAATGAAAGCCTGGCTGGCCTTCTGGGCGAGCAGCATGCATCAGCCGATGCTCTACCGGTTGCAACAGGTAAGCAGCCGCCGTTTGCTTTCAAACCTGGTGTACGAATTCCGCCGCGAACTGCCGCGTGAACAGGCGCAGGAGGCGGGTTACGGGCTTGCAGCGCTGATCGACGGGTTGTGGCTGCGCGCCGCGCTAAGCGGCAAACCGCTGGATAAAAACGTAGCCCAGTCGCTCACCAGCCACTTTATCAGCCAGCATTTACCGACCGAATAACCGAGGAGAATTTATGTCCCGAATGGCAGAACAGCAGCTTTATATCAATGGTGGTTATACATCCGCCACCAGCGGTCGCACCTTCGAGACCATTAACCCGGCTAACGGCGACGTTCTGGCGACCGTACAGGCCGCCGGGCGCGAAGATGTCGATCGCGCCGTCCAGAGTGCCCGGCAAGGGCAAAAAATCTGGGCGGCAATGACCGCCATGGAGCGCTCGCGCATTCTGCGTCGCGCCGTCGATATCCTGCGCGAGCGGAACGACGAACTGGCGAAGCTGGAAACCCTCGATACCGGTAAAGCGTATTCGGAAACCTCAACCGTGGATATCGTCACCGGTGCGGACGTGCTGGAATACTACGCGGGGCTGATCCCGGCGCTGGAAGGCAGCCAGATCCCACTGCGCGATACCTCTTTCGTCTACACCCGTCGCGAGCCGCTGGGCGTGGTGGCGGGTATTGGCGCGTGGAACTACCCGATCCAGATCGCCCTGTGGAAATCCGCCCCGGCGCTGGCGGCGGGCAACGCGATGATCTTCAAGCCGAGCGAGGTCACCCCACTCACCGCCCTGAAGCTTGCGGAAATCTACACCGAAGCGGGCCTGCCGGACGGCGTGTTTAACGTTCTGCCGGGCGTAGGCGCGGAGACCGGCCAGTACCTGACCGAACACCCGGGCATCGCGAAAGTCTCCTTCACCGGCGGCGTCGCCAGCGGCAAAAAGGTGATGGCGAACTCGGCGGCCTCGTCCCTGAAAGAGGTGACGATGGAGCTGGGCGGCAAATCCCCGCTGATTGTGTTTGACGACGCGGATCTCGATCTCGCTGCCGACATCGCAATGATGGCCAACTTCTTCAGCTCCGGCCAGGTCTGCACCAATGGCACCCGCGTGTTCGTACCCGCGAAGTTCAAGGCCGCGTTTGAGCAGAAAATTGTTGAGCGCGTGGGCCGCATCCGCGCGGGCGATCTGTTCGATGAAAGCACCAACTTTGGCCCGCTGGTCAGCTTCCCGCACCGCGACAATGTGCTGCGCTATATCGCCAAAGGCAAAGAGGAAGGTGCGCGCGTGCTGTGCGGCGGCGACGTGCTGAAGGGCGAAGGCTTTGACAACGGCGCGTGGGTCGCTCCGACCGTGTTCACCGACTGCACCGACGAGATGACCATTGTGCGCGAAGAGATCTTCGGGCCGGTGATGTCCATTCTCACCTACGAAACCGATGAAGAAGCCATTCGCCGCGCCAACGACACCGACTACGGGCTGGCGGCAGGCATCGTGACGGCGGATCTGAACCGCGCCCACCGCGCGATTCATCAGCTCGAGGCGGGTATTTGCTGGATCAACACCTGGGGTGAATCCCCGGCAGAGATGCCGGTCGGCGGCTACAAGCACTCCGGCATCGGCCGCGAAAACGGCGTGATGACGCTCCAGAGTTACACCCAGGTGAAGTCCATCCAGGTTGAGATGGGTAAATTCCAGTCCATATTTTAACCGGGAGGTTTTTTTGCAATTTGACTACATCATTATTGGTGCCGGCTCTGCCGGCAACGTTCTGGCAACACGACTGACTGAAGATCCGGATACCACCGTTCTGCTGCTTGAAGCGGGCGGCCCGGATTACCGCTTTGACTTCCGCACCCAGATGCCTGCCGCACTGGCATTCCCGCTGCAGGGCAAGCGCTACAACTGGGCGTACGAAACCGAGCCAGAGCCCTATATGAATAACCGCCGCATGGAGTGCGGACGCGGTAAAGGGCTGGGCGGGTCCTCGCTCATCAACGGCATGTGCTACGTGCGCGGCAACGCGATGGATCTGGACAACTGGGCGAAAGAGCCGGGTCTGGAGCACTGGAGCTACCTCAACTGCCTGCCCTACTACCGTAAGGCTGAAACTCGCGACGTGGGTCCGAACGACTACCACGGTGGCGACGGCCCGGTGAGCGTCACCACCTCCAAACCGGGCGTGAACCCGCTGTTTGAGGCAATGGTGGAAGCGGGCGTACAGGCGGGCTACCCGCGCACGGACGATCTCAACGGCTATCAGCAGGAAGGCTTCGGCCCGATGGACAGAACGGTTACGCCACAGGGCCGACGCGCCAGCACCGCGCGCGGCTATCTGGACCAGGCGAAGCAGCGCCCGAACCTGACCATCCGCACCCATGCCATGACCGATCGCATTCTCTTTGACGGCAAGCGCGCCGTGGGCGTCGAGTGGCTGGAAGGCGAAAGCACCATCCCGTCCAAAGCATCGGCAAACAAAGAGGTGCTGCTGTGCGCCGGGGCGATTGCCTCTCCGCAGATCCTGCAACGCTCCGGCGTGGGCAACGCGGAACTGCTGAAGCAGTTTGATATTCCGCTGGTGCATGACCTGCCCGGCGTGGGCGAAAACCTGCAGGATCACCTGGAGATGTATCTCCAGTACGAATGCAAAGAGCCGGTCTCCCTCTACCCTGCCCTGCAGTGGTGGAACCAGCCGAAGATTGGCGCCGAGTGGCTGTTTGGCGGCACCGGCGTGGGGGCGAGCAACCACTTCGAGGCGGGTGGGTTTATCCGCAGCCGCGAGGAGTTCGAGTGGCCGAACATTCAGTATCACTTCCTGCCGGTGGCGATTAACTACAACGGCTCCAACGCGGTGAAAGAGCACGGCTTCCAGTGTCACGTTGGGTCGATGCGCTCACCAAGCCGCGGGCATGTGCGTATTAAATCACGCGATCCGCACCAGCATCCGGCGATCCTGTTCAACTATATGTCCCACGAGCAGGACTGGCAGGAATTCCGCGATGCGATCCGCATCACCCGCGAAATCATGCATCAGCCCGCGCTGGACAAATACCGTGGCCGCGAAATCAGCCCGGGGGTTGAGTGCCAGACCGACGAACAGCTGGACGAGTTTGTGCGCAACCACGCCGAAACCGCCTTCCACCCGTGTGGAAGCTGCAAAATGGGCTATGACGAGATGGCGGTAGTCGATGGCGAAGGCCGCGTTCACGGGCTGGAAGGGTTACGCGTGGTGGATGCGTCGATCATGCCGCAGATCATCACCGGCAACCTGAACGCCACCACCATTATGATCGGTGAGAAAATTGCTGATGCCATTCGCGGGCGCGAGCCGCTGGCGAAGAGTACAGCGGCATATTACGTGGCGAACGGAGCGCCGGTAAGACGCTGAGTTGCCTGATGCCGGGTAAGGCGTAGCCGCCACCCGGCAACAAATTACTTCAGCAGCTTAACCGTAGCGTCGATATCGATTTCATCTTCGGTAAAGATCAGCGTGGTGTTCTGGAAGGTGGTGATCGCCAGCTTCTTCACCGTGCGCATTTCGCCCGGCTTTTTGTCGGTTTTCGGTTTGATGTTATTCATCAGCAGCCCGACAGACAGCACCGCGTTCTCTTTGTCGATGCCCGTATCCGCAGGCTCTTCTTCGCTAAACACCACGAAGGATTTGATGGAGGTGAGCTTCACGCGCTCGCCTGCAATATAGAGGTATTTACTTTCCGGGATCACCTTCACCGCATAGGCGGAAAGGCCTTTGTTATTGGTGGTTGGCTCAAAAGTCACCGCCGCATCTTTCTTGATCAGATCAGGGTTGGCGACCTTAATCACATGAAAATAGCGGTTGTCACCGTTTTCATCTTTGATAAATCCAAAGCCTTTATCTTTAAACCACGTTGTGATTGTACCGTTCATCGCTGTTACCGCCTGTCAAATCGTCATGACTAAAGTTTTGCAGCGCGCAGTGTAATGCACAATGGCGGAGGAGACAAAAAAAAGCCCCTGCATGGGGGCAGGGGAAAACTCATGTCAGAGCTTATTAGTATTACGTTTTTAGTTGAACACCATCCCACCATCGATTAACAGAGACTGGCCGGTCATGTAGTCGGAATCTGGCCCGGCGAGATACGAAACGCAGGCGGCGACATCTTCCGGTTCGGACAGACGGCCAAGCGTAATGCGTTTGGCAAAGGTTTCGGTGCCATAGCCAAGCGGTTTACCTGCCGCCTCTGACACCTGGCAGTCAATCTCCGCCCACATTGGCGTTTTCACGATGCCCGGGCAGTAGGCGTTAACGGTGATCCCCAGCGGCGCGAGATCCCGTGCAGCGGTCTGGGTTAAGCCACGAACCGCGAATTTACTGGAGCTGTATACCGCCAGTTCGGGGTTACCGGTATGGCCCGCCTGGGAGCAGGCATTGATGATCTTGCCGCCGTGTCCCTCTTTGCGAAACGCGTCAATCGCGGCCTGCATGCCCCAGATCACCCCTTTGACGTTGATGTTGTAGACCTTGTCGACAATCTCCGGCGTGATGGATTCGATGGGCGTAGACGGCGCAATCCCGGCATTATTCACAATCACGTTGAAACCACCCAGCGCGGTGCGGGCTTTCTCAACCGCCGCAAACACCTGGTCGCGGTCAGAGACATCCACCTTCACGGCGATGGCATTACCGCCGTTACGGATGATTTCATCGGCAACGGCTCGCGCCGTCTCATCGTTAAAGTCGGCGATAGCGACAGCAAAGCCATCTTTCACCAGGCGCAGCGCAATCGCTTTACCAATCCCCTGGCCTGAGCCGGTTACGAGAGCAACTTTTTGCATTTCTCTGTCCTTATAGTGAGTCACAAAATCTGGCTGAGATGGAGCTGGCCCATCAGCAGCGGGTTATCGCTGTAGTCGACGGGAATAGCCACCACGGCCGGGCCATTCACATCCATCGCCGCACGCAGCGTCGGTTCAAGGGCATCGGCGCTCTCCACGGCAAAGCCCCTGGCGCCAAAGGCATCGGCATAGGCTTTGAAATCGACCGGGCCGAACTCCACGCCGGAAAGGCGCTGGTATTTTTTCTCTTCCTGAATGGCGACCATGTTGTAGCCGTTATCCACCCAGATGATGTGCAGCACGTTGGCATTAAGACGCACGGCGGTTTCCAGCTCCATACTTGACTGCAGGAAGCCGCCGTCGCCGGACACCGAGACCACTTTGCGCCCGGGGTTGACCAGCCACGCGCCAATAGCCCACGGCAGCGCAACGCCCATGGTCTGCTGACCGTTGGAGATCATCACCTGACGCGCCCGGAAGCTGTAGAGGTAGCGGGCGATCCAGATGTGGAAGCTGCCCATGTCGACGGTCAGGGTCACGTCGTTATTCACGATGTCCTGCATGGCCCGCACGATACGCAGCGGATGCAGGGCAAACTGGTTAAGCGAGGCACCGCGGCGATCGAGCAGATCGCGCTGATGCTGGCGATCGACCAGGATCTCTGACGCACGCTGGCTCAGCTCCAGCTTGTGATCGATCCGGTTAGCGAGCAGGTTCAGCGTTTCGGCGATATCCCCCACCAGCTCCAGATCCGGTACATAATTGCGTTCTTCATAGGCCGGCAGCACATCAATGTGCACCAGCGTGGCGTCGCCGCTGTTCCACATGGAAGGCTCATACTCCACCGGGCTGTAGCCGATGCAGATAATCAGATCCGCCAGATGCAGCAGCCTGTCGCCCGCCTGGTTATTGAACAGACCGACGCGGCCGGCAAAGCGGGTGAAGTGCTCCTGGTTCACCGCCCCGGCGGCCTGATAGGTACTGGTGACCGGAATACGGCTTTTCTCCAGCAGCTTACGCAGCGCCGCGCTGTTGGCAGGCTGACTCGCCATCAGCCCCAGCAGGATCACTGGGTTTTTGGCTTTGTCGATGAGCTTCGCCACATCGTTAATGGCCGATTCGGGAGCCGGGCCCATCAGCGCCGGGCCGCTGGCCGGTAAAATCGCGCCCGTGGCGGGCTGGTCAACAATATCCTGCGGCAGGCTGACGAACGCGCCCCCCGGCCTGCCGTGCTCGGCGGCACGAAACGCATTCGATACCACTTCAGCAATCGCATCCGGAGAGCTGACTTCCACTGCGTATTTGGTGACCGGGCTGAACATGGCAACCGTGTCCATGCTCTGGTGCACCAGTTTGGCTTTATCCGCCCGCTTCACCGCTCCGCCCAGCGCCACCACCGGGTCGCCTTCGCTGTTGGCGGTGGCAATGCCGGTGATCAGGTTGGAACAGCCCGGCCCGGAGGTAACCAGCGCCACCCCGGCCTTGCCGGTCAGACGCCCTACCGCCGCCGCCATGAACGCCGCGTTCGCCTCGTGGCGTACCGGGATGATTTCGATGGACGAGTCCAGCAGGGAGTCAAAGACTTTGTCGATTTTCGCCCCCGGGATCCCGAACACCTGCTTCACGCCCTGCGCTTCCAGCTGGCCGACAACCATATCGGCGCCGTGCGCCCACTGACGTGACTGTTTCTCACTGTTCACGGTAGTTCTCCTGTTAGTTTTCGACGGAACGGATCGCTGCATCAAGATTGCTGGGGTGAAGGTTGGCCTGTAAAAACGCGCTGTCGGCGGGCAGGTCAATCATTAGCTTGTGTATTTCGCCAAAGGTGAGCACGCCGCTCTCCAGCTGATAATCCAGCAGATGTCCCCCGCCCTGACGGTCGTCGGTAATGAAATGTTCGTGATAGCCGGCCACGTTGATGCCCTGCATATGCTGCGGCGTGCGGAACCCGACCAGCACCCCTTCGCGCTGGTTAAAGCGGAACACCGGCTGGTCGTCCAGCACGTCGGTCATCGCGCGGTATGGCGGCGTCTGACGCGGTACGGTACGGGTGTGGGCGTGGCGGAAGTTACCGTCGATGCGCAGCGCGCAGAACAGGTTATCCGAGGGGATTTGCTGGTCGATCACGTCGTGGATCTGCTGACGGCTGACCGGCGCATCAAAGGTTTTGCGGTACTGCGGCTGGAACCAGGTCATCACCGCGAACGGCGTTTTCTGCTCTGGCTTCGCGGCGCGTGCACTGCCGTCGGCGCGCAGCTGGTACACCTGGCTGCTGAAGGCAATCATTTCGCCGTCCAGCTCGTTGAAGGTGCCCAGACCAAAATCACCATGTGCCAGCAGATCGGCGATGGTGGTGTCCCCCTCGTAGACGCCGCTTAGCAGGGCGCTCATTAGCGATGTCTGATAGATCACGCTGTCAGGATGCTTAGCGGAGAACCCGCGCAGGGTCTCGCATAAGCTCGCCTCACAGTCGCAGGCAGATGAGTGCATCATCATGCTCGTCCTCTTCAACTTTATTTATAAAGGTTAAATAAATGTTGACCCGATTCAGCAGAGAGTTCCAATATAGAATCCATGCTGGTTTGAGACGTTTTAGATATGGAACTTCGTTATCTGCGGTATTTTGTCGCGGTTGCACGCGAGCGACACTTCACCAGGGCGGCCAAAGCGCTGGGTATTTCACAGCCTCCTCTGAGTCAGCAGATCAAACGGCTCGAAGAGGAAGTGGGCACGCCGCTGTTCAGGCGTCTGACGAGAGGTGTGGAGCTAACCGAAGCGGGAGAAGCCTTCTACGAGGACGCCTGTAAGATCCTGGCGCTGAGCGACGCCGCGCTGGAGAAAGCCCGCGGCATCGCGCGCGGTCTGAACGGCAACCTGTCGATTGGCATCACCAGTTCAGATGCTTTTCATCCCAAAATTTTCGCGCTCATTCGTCAGTTTCAGGTACAGAACATGGCGGTGCAGGTACACCAGGTGGAGGCCAATATGTCTTCGCTGACGGCGATGCTGGCGGAGGGGGAACTGGATATCGCCTTCGTGCGGCTGCCGTGCGAGAGCAGCAAGGCATTCGAGTTAAAAATCCTCGACCGGGAGCCGATGGTGGTGGCACTGCATCGCGACCATCCGCTCGCAACAAGCGGCGATCTGGCGCTGGAGCAACTCCGGGATACGCCAGTGGTGTTGTTCCCGCAGGAGGTCGCGCCCGGCCTGTTCGACCGGGTTTACAGCTGTTGCGAACGGGCCGGAATAGACGTACAGCACGCGCTGCAGTCGTCTCAGCTCTCGTCCTCCCTGAGCATGGTCTCTGCAGGCGGCGGCTTCGCGCTGGTGCCGAAATCGATGGCGGCCATCTCTCCGCCGAATGTCACCTACCACGCGCTGAGTTCACCCGAGCTTTATACCGATATCGCGCTCTGCTGGCGGCGCTTTGAACGCTCGCGAACGGTGAAGCGGTTCTTGACGATGATAAGCGAGGAGTAGCGGCCGGTTTGGTTAGTGGTTTTTGTAGGCCGGATACGGCGTAACCGCTATCCGGCAATGCCCTTCTGGAAGCCGCCTCGCAAACCTGCAAGCAACCTTATGTAATTCAGGGGCATCCCTTTTCATCCCTTCTTCGCGGTCGTAAAGTGCCTGCGTTGCGGCACATCCGCAACCGGGGCCAGGATCCCGCAAGCATGACGCGACATTTTTACCTGAAGAGGATGCCCAATGACGACTCTCCCTGGATTTTCTTACTCGCTCGCTGAAGAAAGCGCGGTGTATCACCTTACTCATCTGCCCCTTCCCGATTCAACGGATCTGTTCGAACTGGCAGACACCTGTGCCGCCTGTGTCAGCGTGCTGATTGAAACCGACGATGCCTTTACCCATGCCACTCTTTGCGAGCGTCTGCTGACGGTACTGAAACACCTGCGTGAACGATGCGATGCAGAACTCCCCTCGCATCTGGTTGAGCAACTGATTGCGGGGGAAAAGATCGTTTCCTGTGTGCCGGACTGCTGGCAGGAGACGACGTTGCAGGTGGATTATGCGCTGGCACTTACGCGTGCGGTAAGGGGCGGTACGCTGCCTGCGGACGTGGCAAAAGACCTGACCGGGCTGCTGCACGATATGGTCTGGCTGCTGGCGGAGTTTGTGAAAGAGCCTTATATCCCGGCGCACTGAGCCAGGTAGCGGCTGATAATCCCGGGCGATTCAGGCATTACAATTTCGATAGCGAATGATAAGGTAGCTTTCCCACTCACTGACGGGCAGGACAAAAGTGAATATTTCAGAGAAATATGAATGGAGTAAGAATAACTACCTGGTGAGTACAGACAGAGAAAAACTGGATGTACAGGCCATCCATCGATATCTAACGAGATCGACCTGGGCAAAAGGCATTCCTCTGGATATTGTCTCTGCGTCAGTCGAAAACAGCCTTAACTTCGGCGTCTACCATAAAGAAAATCAGATTGGTTTTGCTCGCCTGATAACAGATTACGCTACCTTCGCCTACCTTTGCGATGTTTATGTACTTGAAGAATATCAGGGTGAAGGGCTCGGAAGGTGGGTTATGGAATGCATACATAGTCACCCCATTTTTGATCGGCTCCGCAGGGTGATGTTATTTACAACCACAGCGCCCTGGCTTTATGAAAAATTTGGCTACGAGCCGGTAAACAGAGAAAACTATGCATGGACTATTACGCGTCCTGATATTTACACCGGTGGAAAAAGCCTGACTGATAAATAGACCTAAAACAATTGCAAACGCTATCAGCCAGGCATGAATTACCGGATAATATATTTTTAGATAAAAATGAATGTAATGATCCGCGTTGTGCTTCAGTTTGCAGATGCAGTTGGTCTGATGGTGATTTCTGTTGTATCAACGCTTTCCGGTGCCTCAATGATATGCCTTACGGCACGGGCAATGTCAGCAGGTTGAAGTGCAACAGCGCGGTAAACATTCATCGCCGCCATGGTTTCTGCATGGGTAATGGTTGATGCCAGTTCACTTTCCACTACGCCAGGATTAACGCACGTAACGCGAATTTTAGAGCTTTCCTGTCGTAAACCATCTGAAATAGCCCGTACCGCGAATTTAGAGGCACAATACACTGCCGCCGTTGGCACAACGGAAAGTGCACCAATAGAGCCGATGTTTATTATCTGACCTGATCCCTGCGCTTCCATGAGCGGAAGCACAGCGCCAATACCCCACAGCACGCCCTTGATATTAACGTCAATGATGCGTTCCCATTCATCCTGTTTGCCAGCCGAAAGTGGTGAAAGCGGCATAACGCCGGCATTATTGATAAGAACATCAACACGGCCCCAGTTATCCAGCGCGGCCTGTACGAAGCCAGCCATAGACTGTCGGTTTGTGACATCCAGCTGCTGGGCTTTCGCGATACCACCCGCACTACAAATTTCTGCGGCAATCGCCTCGGTACGCTCCACTCTGCGTGCTCCCAGTAAAACCTTCGCGCCTGCCGTTCCCAGCTCTCTGGCAATGCTTTCTCCAATACCACTTGATGCGCCGGTGATTAATATCACTTTATCCATGATGCTCTCCTTCAGTTGAGTTCGAAGAGATAATAGAACTTGATGATTAGTTCCAGTATCCTGCTTTTACTGGACTCACTGGTTAGCACCGT
This sequence comes from Enterobacter cloacae complex sp. IR5384, assembly GCF_049237265.1. Classification (NCBI taxonomy): domain Bacteria; kingdom Pseudomonadati; phylum Pseudomonadota; class Gammaproteobacteria; order Enterobacterales; family Enterobacteriaceae; genus Enterobacter; species Enterobacter cloacae complex sp. IR5384. The sequence continues at coordinate 199,811 of NZ_JBMKHJ010000005.1, forward strand.
TAAACAATGAAGATCGATCTTAACCTTTTACCCGTTTTCATCGCGGTGGCAGAAGAGCATAGTTTCAGTAAGGCCGCGGCACGGCTGGGCGTTACCCGTTCGGCGGTCAGTCAGGGAATACGACGGCTTGAGGATGCCTTTGGGACAATGCTGGTCATGCGCACGACACGCTCAGTGAATTTAACGGAAGCGGGAGAACGGCTGCATAAATCTCTGTCATTACCGGTAGCCGGTATTGAAGCCGCATTCGATGATATGGCTTCTGACGATATGCCACGTGGCCTTCTCAGGATCGCAGTGACCTCGATTGCGGAAGAATTTCTTTCGGGTCCGCTAATCGCCTCGTTTGCGGCTGCGAACCCAGCGGTGACGCTTGATATTGTTGTCACGGATGAGGAGTTTGATATCGTGGCAGCAGGCTACGATGCTGGCGTGAGGCTCGGAGAAGTCATTGAAAAAGATATGATTGCTATTCCGCTTACCGGAAAGCAACGTGAAATGGTGGTTGCCTCTCCCTCCTACCTCTCAGGCAACGGCATACCCGTCCATCCGCATGAGCTGATGCATCATCGATGCATTGGCTGGCGACCAGCCCCGGATGTTGCGCCTTATCGCTGGCCATTTGAAGAGAACGGGAAAGCGTTCGACCTGGCGATTGAACCGCAGATTACAACTAATGATCTGCGTCTGATGCTGAGGCTGGCACTTGCCGGTGGCGGCATAACGCTTGCCACTCAGGAAACATTCAGACCGTATATTGAAGGAGGTCAACTTATATCATTGCTTGATGATTTTCTTCCTCCTTTTCCTGGCTTTTATCTGTACTTCCCTCAGCGTCGCAATATTGCGCCAAAGCTCCGCGCCCTGATTGACCATGTCAGGGAATGGCGGCAGCAATCTGCTTAATCGGAGGCGTGGCTGCGCCCGGCGGCGCTACGCTTGCACGGGCCTACGGTGAGTGTCGAGGCGGGTTTGTTTGATGATGGCAATTGATGATTGGTTTTCGCAGGTAAGGCGTAGCCGCCACCCGGCAATGCAGCTCTTAAAGCTGTATCCTGTTCGATCAGGAGGACATTATGCAATGTGCTAAGAAAAAGGATTTATACGCATGAATAATATGTGTTGTCTACTCGGCATGGCTCGCCTGGAATCATCAGAAAGGATGATAACAAAGCCAGTCATATAGCAGATAAAGCGTTATGGTAATTCCAGAGATATATCACTGCCATCAAACATTTCCTTTAGATACTTTTTTTGAAACTAGTACCATTTTGTGATTCTGGCAAGGAAGGATTGACAAGCATCGTTTTCAGTTGCAAAAAATTCAACCTCTGTGCGTTTTCCATGTTCACTGTAAAAAACACACCATCGCCCTCCATCGAGGATCAAACATAATGCCTCACCCTCAACACCATCAATAGAGTAGCTATCACTGGGTATGTTTAATTTATTTAACTCATTTTGCAAGTCTACTCTATCCATAGGTTTTTCCTACTGCTTTCTTAAAGATAAACATTAATAAACTCGGCATAAACCGGGTTATAAATCTATAACCCCTTAACTTAACAACACAACTTAAATATTTTATACGGACACTGATATTGAGTCCTTGATAACAGTAACCTCCCTACCTAAAATTTAGGAGGCTGCTTTTGCATTGTCAAGAAAATAATTCCTTTATAAATTCTGAGAACGAATCAGAAACCAATTCAATTTCTTTATCATCCATCAGGAAAATAAATACCTTACCTAATGAATCATCAGATTTAAGAGATAGTAGAAAAGAGTTCCCCCCATCATCATAGGCAAAGGGAACCATATTCCTCAACTCGCCAAATGATTCGATAAGGTCACAATAGAGTTTCTCTATCGGCAGGTCACCATATTTTATAGGGTTAAAACCGCCAAGCATAAACGGATTATTTTCTTCATTATCATTAGGATACCCGCCATTATTTTTTAGATAAAAATCAAGAAATGACGTGGGAAGATGATGATCAAAGTACGCATTGAACGCGTTTATTTCGTCAACAGCCAATTTATATTCTGAATCAGTAAGATACATGATGAGTTTACCTTGAAGAATCTACAGATGCGGTTTTGGCAAAGATTCCGAACGCATTAAATTATAAATAAGCTCTGAGCTCGAAAAATGAGTTAATGCCCATCTCAGACCACATCAATCCGGCACAATTAACTACCCAACTTGTAGATCGTAGTAGCGGAACAGGTAAGTTCTTCTCAGTTTCCATCTATACTTCAAAAGGATACAATGAGATATTTTTTATGGCTGTTAAAAACGAAACAAATTTACTACCACCAGGGTAGGACTCAACATTTAAAAATATCATACGCCCCCCTAATGAGACAGTTAAAACCCCGTCACTCTCATAAGATATAACCTGAGAAACAAATAACACCCCATCACCATCCATCTTAATTTCAGGTGTCTGCTGACAAATATCATTAATATTCCAGCCCCATTTAAACATGTCGTCCACATCAAATTCGACATTATAACATCTATTTACTTCCGGTGGTTCACCACACCATACAGCCACTCCATTGCCTAAAGGTGAGGTGAACTCTACTTTATTTCCATCAAATTTCACTACTGTTATGTTTGTCATTTTAGTATCGGTACTCTCACAACAAGATTATCAAAATTCATGACATTATTTACAGAGTCTAATGTCCATTTGTCTTCATGGTAATGATGTTGGGTAGGTTTACTATTCATCTCATGGTTACCATAACGGATACTTCTCTTACCGTCAGCCGATACGATTCGGTCTGAGTCTGGTAATCCAGTTCTTGGATGGATATTTGTATGGGGGCCGGGGCTAAGGAAATCATCCCAACGATTAAGGCCATCCTCTGGTTTAACTGGCTTAGGAGCATAAGTCTCATTGTGGTACCCCTGCCCTGGAGGATTCGGATTTTTCCATCAGCATTAGATTCCGTCTTGCATAAACCTAACGGATCAATCCCCCCCCAACGGATTCGGCGCATACTGATAAAGATTCCCCCCACCATTCAACCCAATCGGCTCCTGCACAATAAACCGCCCGGCCTGCGGGTCGTAATAGCGGAACAGGTTATAGTTCAGCCCGTTTCACCGTCAGCACACTGCCCTGCATAGCGAAGCGGTTGATGCGCCATCGCCATGCGATTCACAACCCGTGAGAACCTTTCGCTCTGATGACGTACCTCGCCAAAGCTGTCGAACTGCCCGCTTCAGCGCACCTCGTCGCATTCGTCGGTTATCACGATACCGATTTGGCCTCTTCGGTTAGCACGAGGTTGAATAGATTTGTAGATACAGCGTGATTTTAGATGAATGTTGACCTTATCTGGGATCGGTATATTCATCCTTTGGTTATACGTGTATTCACTATGTCATTCACATAATGTTCAATCGAAATATTGTGCTCCCGATTAATCTGAGAAATGAATGCGCTAAGATGCTCTTGCGATGCATGAAGGGTCGTGGCAATAAGGTTATCAAAATCGTTCTGAGTAAATCGTTTATGTCCCTTCAACGTCGAGCGCTGAAGCAAAGTGTGTGCGGTCACTTCCAGGACGGCCCGCCGGTAATGATCGGACAGCAGGACGTCAACATCGGTCTGATGAATATCAAACTCAAAATAAAAGCTGACAAATCCCGATTCAACAGGTAATGAATAAATCAGTTTGTCACCTAATTGCTCAACGTAAGGTTCATATTCTTCTCCCATTACTCGCGTAGTCTGCATATAATCCCTCTCCTTTCATGCATTAGATTAATTCCACTTGAATAAATATACAGCATTACTCTTTTAAATCTAGCTTAAAATACCTGTAAGAATCACAGAGAACATTACCTCGCTAAAAATAACATTTTCGACGTGCTGGTTTACTTTAAAGGAAAATAATCACCCATAAAAATAATTATAAAACGCATTGAAATTTTCATTGCCGATAAGTGGCACAAGCCTTTCCCGCAACTCATCAATGAAATTATCTTTTACTTCGTCATTATCATCTGCTATATCAAAGATATTGTATTGACCATATACCAAATCAATAAGCTCAGCTAGAGAAAATATGAACCCAGACAGACTACTAGCTATCTGAAACGGTTCAACTACATCATAACCCGCATAAACAGAGGAACTCCCTTCATCGATAACCGCAATTATAGGTTTACCTCCGCCTAAATCATCGCCAATAACAAAATAATTATCTGGTAAGTATTCATAACCGCTTTGAGCCTTCAAGAGCTCACTTACTGAGTGAAGTTTAATTGGCGTGAAGCCTGTTTCAATCTTTAACTTTTCAGGATTATAGTTTTCATATAAAAATTCCACCTCTGTCGAACGAGGTAAGTTGGGCGGGAAGGCATTGTCCAGATCATTGACGGTGCTGAAACTCCCTGACAGCGAGTATTTATTGCAAATAACAATAAGTTGTTTTAATGCTTTTTCAATCTCATTCACAATGGTCTCAGACGCATCCATAAATATAGCACTCAGCAATAACCAATTAATTTAAAATAACATCCTCAGTATGTACTACCTTCAAACAAGCTAAGTAAATCATTTTTCAATTACTCTCTCGCTCTTTAAATCAAAGCTCTATGAAGTTATCGTTCTCGAGGTAAAAATTCAAACCTGATATGAAATCCTCTACAGATGGCTTTTCTCTTTGGATAGAGATGTTATGTAATACATCTATAAATTGCTCTCCATAGAAAAAGAGCTCTAGCGAATTTTCGACAACCAAATCAGTATATAGTTCCTCAACGTCATCACTAATGACAGGATAGTTATCTAAATAACAAACAAGCTCTTCTTTAGCAAATGCTTCATATTCTTTTGTATACACACAAAAATTACCTAATGTATTCCTACCCATAATTTTATATATTAAGCCATCTAATCCGTACGTTTTTCTGTATTCTAACTAACTCATACGCACAATCCTTGAGGGTTATCTTTTATAATTTTCAAAGCAAGTAGTTAATGAAAAGATCATATATTCCATTCAATTGGAATTTAAATGGCTTTTATAATACGGGAAAATTATCCCCCGGACCATTTTGGTTAATTTAAATCATACTCATATTAATAAATAGGGTCAGAAAAATCTATTCCTTTCACATCATTCTTAGAAAGGAACTCTTTAAATTCATTTGAAATAATTATGCAAGATTTATATTCACTACATCTTGCCATACTAAAATCTTCAATAATCTTTTCTTTGTAGACTATTTTACTAAACTTCCTTGAACCATTAGGTAAATAACTTAATATAGGTTGACTTTCTGAAACTTCCATATCGATGCATGAAATCTCTCTTAGTATATTAATTATTTTATACCCTTGAAGTTGGGTTTCATTTAAAGATACAGTTGCGTCAATAAGTTGAACATCAGTCCGAAAAACATCGTGGCAAGAAATTAGTGATGTTAGTCTGGGTGATATGAATACAGGCCCATCACTATAATAAAAATCATATGCAAGCAGTACCTTCTCACTCACCTTAGATTTTAATGTAAAAAAATGTCCCTCGTAAGTTTCAATTGATTTACATTGAGAAAAAGCACTTCCAGATATGTCAGGGTGCTGGTATTCAAACCAATAACTATTGGGGTAATCAGAAGCTATTCGTAGCTCATACATACTTAGCACCTCGCTTTTCTAACCGAGTAAAATAACCAATTTAGAAATCAATCTTCATTCCAAAAAATATTTATTACTAGCACGCTGTTCATAAATGAACATCGGGAAATATCCAAGAGATAACCCCCGTAAAAATACATTATATACCATTCCAGAAAGAAATATCATTTGCCCCTGTTGACTTTATAATTACCGTTAGCGGGCATGCTTTTAAAAAATGCGAACCAACACCTCTGATAAATAGCTCAAAACTATCAGCTATCGATTCCCATCCATCCATAGTTTGCTCACTTGTGATAGCATAAACTTTGCCATCATGAGTATTAAGTAAAATAGTATAAGGGTCTGATATTGCAACACATATCACACTATCTGGTCTATGCTTGCCAATCCACCAATGGTTAAACTCATCATTGTTAATACTGACTATTTTCTCCAAATAATCACCACTATGGCCGAAAGATATATTCCCCAAAGAGAAGTTATCAATATCATAATTATTGACAAACTCAATAAAATCCTTTGGGAAATTTACACGAAGTTTTTCCTCAGAAAGTTTGATATTGTTTACAGGCGAAATTCTTTTTTTCAAAATAAAATCATCCATCCCTCCATTAAAGGAAGAGAACTTCTCATGTAATCTAACTTCAATTTCATTTATTGTTAATAACACAATTATTACTCTCATCTCGTATGCCAAACATCGCCATTGCCAACATGAGTACGTGCAGATGCGGGTATAGCATATGTTCCAAAATCGACATGTTAATGTATTATTGCATCTCCTTTATAATTCACTTGCTCAGGAAATACTTTAATCTAGATTTCATCTATTCCCGGTAACTGTTCCACCTCTTTTATTCTTTATAACTTGCTTTAACTTAAGGAACCCGATGCATATCAGATTATTGACTGCAAAATTCTTGGTATTTCCTTATATCGCAGTTTGAAATAAGCATTCCTGATACTAATGTTCTGATATCTATTTAGAATGCATGATGAGGTCTTCCGGGGTAATGAGGATCAACCCGCGTCTGGTATGGATTGTGACCTCTGACTTCATATCCTCTACATAACCCAATCGGATCCTGTACAGTAAACCGCACAATCTGCGGGTCGTAGTAGAGGATGGATTATTAATTATATGTTTGTGGTTCAAGAAAGGATTATATCATATCAAAGCCGGGCGAATTTCTCACCCGGCCTTTATTTTTTTTAGCTTAAACAGTTTATTACTAGCGAGTCTAACTCTATCCATGCATCTTCTAATTTAAAAGCCAAATCTGGTTTGTTTTCCACTTTATCAAAACTAGCATACGCATTTCTTATCATTTGAGGAATTGTATATAAATAAAATGCTAATTCTTTATCTATGGACTCATTATTTTTCAAGAGGTTTGCAAGCTCCTCTAAACTAGAAACCAAGTCATTATACTGTTCATCATTGAAAACCATATTAATTCTAATATTATTAACAAAATCATTATCAATTATTTTTTTCTTTACATCACTTAACATAAATCACCTATTTAAATATGATGGCTTCGTGAGGAATATCACCAAAATCAATACCTCCTGATGCGCCGCAGCAGCATTTCGAGTAAACGGTGCTTATAAATTCTCTGCTGATGCCTGGCTTCTGGTGGAGGAAATCCAAGTGTCACGCGAATGCGGAGCACCTGCAATATGTTAAGCCGGCGTTATTTTATTCTAACCTGTTGTTCTTATTGTTTTTTATCCGCTCACATACTCTCCCATTTTCAGGCGTCACCGTTCTTATGACAGTATTACCATTACATCCCCCCCACGGAGCAATTTTCGCTGCCCCAAAGGCTGCATTTCTCGACTTAAATTTTGTACTACAGATAGTAAGACCCAGCAGATCAATCCACCCCAACGGATTCGGCGCATACTGATAAAGATCCCCTCTATCGTTCAGCCCAATCGGTTCCAGCACAATAAACCGACCGATCCGCGGGTCGTAGTTGCGGAAAAAAGGACATACTGACTTATTGGAGAGAACATTTGTTAAATAAGAAAAGCCGGGAGAGTTTAATCTCCCCCTGACTTATATTTAGCAATGAATTAAACATTATTCATTTCAAAATCAATGATATTAATCACCCAATAAAAAAATTAAAACATACATCATTAGGTTAATTTTTATTGTTTTTCAACATTTCTAATATCTCTCCTTCACTTTTATCGTAAGGAGGTTTCCATAAAGGCGAATCGTTTTCTATCCATTCATCAAATTCCTCAGCAGATATCTTTGACTCTAACTCCCGATAAAGATACTTTCTGGTTTTAGATAATTTTTCTAAAACATTGCATTGATTAAAAAAAAGCAAGAGGGCTGATGCCGTTCTATTTTCTTCAATAAACCCAGATCCGATTTTATCTATTACGACAACAATTTCCTCCATAGAGGTCAGGATCTCTTTTAATTCATCTATATTTTGTGTATTTTTCTTCATAAAATCAGCATCTCTTATTAAACTTAGTGGTCTTTTTATCTAACACAACATCACCTTTAATCTTATATTCCTCGACACCTAAATCATTTTTCCTGAATTCCACACGACTTTCATCAATATCGAAGTCGATATAATTCCTAGCGTGATTTTGTTTTATTTTAAATTTTTCTGCTGCATCAGCCATGCTTAAAGGCTTGCCTTTAGCTCTTGTGGCAAAAACAGCATTCTGATCCCCAGCCTTGATTACCATACTGTTTTTTATACCAGTAAAACCTTGATTACTTGTATAGTGCCTTAATCGAATGACATCCAGGCCTAATGGGTCAATCCAAATGAGAGGATTCGGCGCATACTGATAAAGGTTCCACCCACCATTCAACCCAATCGGATCCTGCACAATAAACCGCCCGACCTGCGGGTCGTAGTAGCGGAACAGGTTATAGTGCAGCCCCGTCTCACCGTCAGCGTACTGCCCGGCATAGCGAAGCGGTTGATGCGCCATCGCTGTGCAATTTACAACCCTTGAGAACCCTTCGCTCTGATGGCGTACCTCGCCAAAGCTGCCATACTGGCCGCTCCAGCGTATCGCACCACGTTCGTCGGTCACCTCCAGCGGCGCGCCGTTCAGGTCGGTGTTGAACCAGTAAATCTCACCGCTGCTCTGGTCTCGGAGATGATCCACCCGCGCCAGCGGGCTCCAGGCTTCATTTGGGTCATAAATATATGTACTGCACAGCCCGGTTTGCTGCTGCTCCTGCAACAGGCGGTAGCCCTGCCACAGGAAGCGCGTTTCGGTGGTGCCGTGCGCGGTAGTGACGATTTTGCGGGTACGGCGGCCCAGCGCGTCGTAGTGATAGCGCGCCTCAAACCGCCCTTCCGGCCCGGTTCCGCGGGCGGATACCAGCCGGTTCTCGGCGTCATACGCATAATGCTGTTCATACAGCCCGTTGCGGCGGCTGACCAGGTTGCCCCAGTGGTCGTATTTCATAAACAGCGCCTGCCAGTGCTGCAGGCGGTTATCCGTGACCGGTACCGCATCATCATTGGCGGCGAGGTTATCCGCGGCGTCATAGCTGAACTGCGCGCGGCTGTGCCCCTGTCGGGCCTCGTAGTGCTTCAGCAGACGCCCTTCGGCGTCGTAGCCGTAATCCACCTCACCGCGCAGGGTGTCGCTGACACCAGAAAGCTCACCGCGTGCGGTGTAGCGATACAGGCGTTCCAGTATCGCCTGCTCCGGCAGGGTCACCTCCGTACTCAGCTCACTGCGCTGCAGGGTACGTCTGCCAAGGCTGTCATACTGGCGTAACTGCTCGCGCGCGCCCTGGGTGCGGCGCACCTCGCGGTGCAGGCGGTCGCGGGTGAACTCGGTCACCAGCTGCTGCCCAAAGCGGATGGCGCTGACGTGGCCGGAGCCATAGTGCAGCCAGGCCAGCTTTTGCTCGCCGGGCAGCGTCAGGCCGGTCAGGTTGCTCAGGGCATCCCATTCATAGCCCACTGCGCCGTTAATGCCGGATTCGCTCAGCACGCGCCCGGCGGCATCATGGCGGTATGCAATCTCATCGCTTTCGATACCCAGGGCAACGCCTTCGGCTGTTGGGGTGCGACGGATGCGGGTGATCTGGCCGCTCAGGTCGCGGACGTAGCGGTACTCCGCGTGGCGCTGAGTTCGCCCGATCAGCAGCCCGCTGTCGTCATAGCTGAACTGCTGGACGCGACGGGCGATGCCGCCGTCGGCGGCAGGTCGGCCGTTTTCTTCGAGCGCGCAGAGGAACCCTCGCGCATCCCATTCCATATGGCGCACGGTCTCGTCCGGGCGCGTTTCGCTGAGCGGGCGGCCCACGGCGTCATAGGTGAAGCGGTATTCCGCCCCGTTGCCGTTATCGAGTCGCAGCAGGTTACCGCGCGGGTCGTAGCGCCACTGGCGCACGCGGCCAATACGGTCGGTAAGGCTGACCGGGAGGCCGAGCGCGTTATAGGCCCAGCGCACCTCGCTTTCCAGCGGGTCGCGCCAGCCCGTGAGCTGGCCGCGTTCGTTCCACACCAGCGACTCGCGGCTGCCGTCCGGATGGATCACGGCACTCAGCAGCCCGGCGTTGTTCCACTCCCGACGCGTGATATTCCCTTCCGCATCCTCGCTGGCAATCAGCTGCCCGAAACGGTCGTAACTGAAACGGGTCACGCTGCCGGAGCAATCGGTGCGCTGCGTCAGCAGCCCCTGGATGTTCCAGACCAGACGTACCACGCCGCCGAGGGCATCAGTGATGCTCTCCGGCAGGTTCTCTTCCTCATCGGGATAGTGATACGCGGTGGCGTTACCGGCCGGATCCGTTTCCGACAGCAGACGACCGCGAAGGTCGTACATCGCCTGCGATGAAGTACCGTCCGGGTAGACCGTCCGGGTGATGCGATCGGTCAGACGATACCAGTAATATTCTGTGCGACGGCCTGCCGGGTCCGTCTCACTGGTCATGCGGCCATACTTATCCCAGGTACTGCAGCGCATCGCACCGCCGGGCAGAATGACATCGCTGAGCTCGCCGTCGCGGTAGACAAACGTCGTCTGTCGACCGTCGTAATCCGTGAAGCGCGCGACGTTGTCGTCGTCGTCAATCAGCCAGTGCGCCTGCGCACCATCATCACGAATGGCGCGACGGATGCCGTTTTCAAAATCGTATTCAAACGTCAGCTGTTCGCCGCCGCTGTGGCGGAAACCGACCACGCGCGGCAGACCATCAATCTCCCGCCAGCGGTATTCGCTCAGCAGGCCATTGGCGTCCTCGTGGGCGCTCATCAGCCCGTCCTGCCAGCGGAAGCGTCGGCGCACGCTACCGCCCCGGCCGGTCACACAGACCAGCTGGCGCTGTTCATCATAAGCGTAACTGACCAGGCAAATCTCGTCATCCAGCCAGGCGCTGGCGAGCCTGTCACGGTCGTAGCGGCAGACCACGCGCTGGCCCGCGCTGTCGGTCAGGGCATGCAGGGTATTATCCGCATTCCACTCGAAGAGGATATCGTTGCCGCAGGGTTCTGAGATGCGCTGAAGCAGTGACGGTGCGTCATCCTGCAGCGGCGCATAGTGCCAGCGCTCGCCGCTGACGTCATACACCGACCAGCTGTCGTCATGGTGATGTTCAAGCCAGTTTTTTTCGCTCTCGCAGTAGGTGCGCATCCCTTTCGGCACGTTCGGGAAGGCAACGTAATCGCCGGACGGCGCACGCCACACCAGCCCGTCCTGATAGGGCTCCAGGCGGCTTTCCCAGAACAGGCTCCAGCCGCGGCCCAGCACGCTGTCACCGGGGTTGCCGCTGCGCCAGTAGCGCTGCCAGCGCACCGGCAAGCGCGACGGCAGAACGAAATCGAGCTCATCATCCCCGCTGAGAAACTTCTGTCCGCTGACGATATCCACCGGACGGGCGATGATCCCCGCGGCCGCTACGCCGGTCATCAGCGTGCCGGCGCGGCAGGCGATACGGGCCAGCTTATTGATCCCAGGGATTTTGCCCAGCAGCTTAGAGAGCGCCCCGACTTTGCCGGCCGCACCGCCCCACCCGCCGAGAAGCCCGGCGAACAGCAAAGTAAGATCGGAGACTTTATAGAGCCACTCGGGCACTTCAGACTGAATGGGCAGGGTTTGCTGCGGATCGCCGCCGATGAAGACGTTGTCCGAGCCGGTCATCACCTTCGCGTCGCAGGTGGTGCGATCCCCGATGCGGGACGCAGGCTGGCTGTTAATGGAGACGCGCTTGGAGCCTTCGGCCATCTGCTGCGAGCCGTCGTCCGAGCACTTCACCGCGCTGTCCGTCGCGATGGCGGCGGGTTTGCTGTTGATAAACACATTGGGCGAGCCGGAGGTGATGACGCCTTTCTTCGTCATACTGGATGCCCCGGCGTCGGCGATACTGTCCCGGGCGGCGGTCGCCAGCTCCCCGGTGTAATACCCCACGGCCAGGCTTGCGCCGACGAGCAGCACACCCACGCCAAGGCAGGATGCGCCGAGACCGGCAATGAACATCGCCCCCGCCAGAATGCCCCCGGCGGCGGCAATCAGGCCACCGACAATCGTTCCGGCAATCATCCCGGCCAGCGCACCGGAGTGGCCGATATCATCACCAACGCGTGCAGCTTCAAACATAACGACTATCCCTGGTGTTAATGGTGGAAGCGAAAGCTCCTGAGAAGATCGCCGAACAGCGCGCAGTCCGTATCGCCCAGCGTACGGGTGCAGGTCATGGTGAACACCAGAATGTTATCGCCCTCGGCATTAAACACGGCCTGCTGCTGCCAGATGCGTTTCCCGTCGCGCAGATAGCTGGCGTGGACAATTTCACCCTGCAAAAGGCCGTCGCCGAGCGTTGCGGCACTGCGTTCACCCTGCTTCCAGCCCTTGAGATGTTTTTCCATCAGGGCGAGCTGGCGATCGATATACGCGGCAAGCGCTTCGCCGGGGTTGAGGGTATCGCGGGAGATGTTGAATGCTGGCGCATCCGCTGCAGGCGGCGCGAAGACATTGACGGTACGATCCTGATAGCCCTCAGGAAAAGCGATCATTCCTTCATTAAACAGGCACTGCGAAGATGGTTCTGACATTGAGCGGGTCCCACCACATTTTTTCAGAAGCGGTAAGTTTCGCATATGTGTTTAAGGCTGACTATCCCCAGATTATTGTCCCACCGCCACGCTCGCCGACAGGCCCGCCACCAGCTCAACCCCCTTCGGTAAGGTGTCGATATGAATGCGCACCGGCACGCGCTGCGCCAGCCGCACCCAGCTGAAGGTGGGCTCCACGTCGGGCAGACCCAGCCCGCCGGTCTCGTCATTGTTATCGCCAATCCCATGACCGATGCTCTCCACGTGCCCCGTGAGGACAGGGTCATAACCCATCAGCGGCAAGTGCGCCATGATAATTGGCCGCCGCGACGACGCTTAACGTCAGCGTATAGCGAGCCAGTAAAGAGAGCAGTGATTTCATGACTATAACCTTCTCTTACGAAACGTAGTTTCACTTAGATTTAATACTTGTTGTGCATGTGGTCATTGTTTGTAAAATGACCGCAGGGATTATTTCCATATAAAGTAGAGGGATTTATGCAGCAATACACCAACGAGATCACGCCTGAAATCCGAGAATCCTCCTCACAGGAACACTACGACGAAGATTTTTTAGCAAGCTGTGACAGCAAGACACGTGAAGAGCTTGAGGATTTTAATAAACAAGTTAGTCGCCCATTAGCCTCCATTTTCCGATTCGCTGTAGTGGGAAGCATCACCCGCAACGGGGGAGTGATCCGCAATGCTTCGGCAGGCAGTCCAACTGGTGGGTATAAGATGGCGCGGGTTGGAGATAGAGTTGTTTACGCTGACGGCAGTGAAGCCACTATTATTTCCGGTGCAGGTGTAGCGCGTTTAATGCAAGGCGCATCTGCGGCACTGGTTGGCAGTATGCTCGATAACGGAGAAGAAATAATCTCAACACCACAGTCCAGCGGCAGACTGGTATTTCGTGAAGGTGACACATTCCCGAAAGGATTCTTAACCATGCCAGGGAGTAAGCACTGATGGGCGTTAAGGGGTACTTTTTATTCAGGGGCGATAAGACAGTATGCGGCGGTAGGATTATTGAAGGATGGAGTGATCATCAGTTTTTCGGTAGAGACATGTCCTGTGAAGGTCATCAAGTGACCTGTGGTAAATATCCAGGTCGTTACCGTATCTGTGGCGGGCTTGATACCGACTATATACATGGTAAAAGGATCGCCGGAACGCTGCACAGCTATAGCTCCTGTCCCTGCAAATCGAAATTCGTTCCTTCAAACTTTGACGATGGTTACGAACTTGGTGGAGAAGAAACAGTAACACACACTGATCTGTCTCACCCCTTAGGGATTCCTGTACTCCCAGAACCGATTGAATCAGAACCGGAACAACACGCCCAGACAGCGAAGAAGAAAACAGGCATAGACGCTGGTTTTGCCGTTCTCCCCTATGGCGGCACTACAGAAGCCTGGCAACGTCTGCTATTCACCGAAAACCCGCCAGCGGGAGCAAAGGAACTATTCGCTACGCTGAACGGCCCCGATGAAAAATACAAAGCTGGTTCGATTATGCTTCTGGTTGATCCTGAAAAGCAGGACGAGGAACAGATTGCCCACATGAAAGCCGCGAAAGCGAGGGTTGATGCAGCGTTAGAACCACTGACTATCCAGGAAGCTAACTTTCTTCATAAGAACAAAGACACCATTGATCTGTTTACTTCACGTGCCAGTACGACAGCCGGGGTTGCTTCAGATGCTGCTGGTAAATACTTTGAGAAGATCGAAAATGTTTTGACCAGGATTCAGCAAGCGTACAAAAATCAGTACATTACCAGTGGATCACTGATCAGCGAACAGTTCTATGTGCAGAGGCGGCAGCTATTCGGTGAACTTGATAGCATTCTCACTGATTTCACCCGTCACAAACTCGCCTTGCAAGACTACCCGGACATCAAGCGAGCATTAGGACTATCGACCAGTTCTATCACTCACCGCTGGAATCAAACGGGGGTTGCTGACATTGAAGGCTACGCCACCTTCATGGAGAACGCAGCAAAATACGTGAAGATGATGAAAGCAGTTGGCTATGTCGGTATTGCTCTCGATGGCGCTAACAGGCTGGACAAAGTTTATGAAGCCTGCACCGTTGGGAGCGATTGTGAAAAAGCGGCATTTACTCAGGTCGGCGGATTCAGTGTTGGTACTGCTGCGGGTATTTACACATCCTCAGCAGTGTATAGTGGAGCCACTGCGGCATGTGCGGTAGTGCTCGGCGCGTTAACTGTAGAAGTCGGAGCCGTTGGCGCGTTAGCATGTGGCGTAATAGTTTCTGGAGCCGTTGGGTATGGTGTCGGTGAAGTTGGCAGCAACGTTGGGGAGTTTGCAGGAGAGAAAATTTATGAGGTTGTTAAATAAATGTTCACTCTATCTGATCTGATTATCTGCGGATTCGCGGGGTTAAGCCTCTGCTGTGGTATCGCGGTCGCGTTCCTCTCATTTCTCAACAAAAAGCGCTTCTCCGCGATCTGCACGCTGTATAAAGAAAAGTTTGGTTCTCTCCCTGCCGGATCGATTATCTTCGATAATGCCGATTCTATAGGGTTTAGCTCAGGTTACGCAGCGAAGATCAACTTTATCGTGAACCCTTTGATCTTTGGTAAAAGCTCAGTTGACAGTACAAATGATGATGTTGCATTCATCAAAGACTTGCCACCTCACCTCAAAAACTGGTTTATCGTCGAGTATGCTTTCTCCGCTTTAGGATTGGTATCAATCGTTATCGCCGGAGCAGTGTTGTATTTTCGATAGCATCCCTTTAAGCAAAAATACAGGAAAAAATTGATTTTAAATATATTTTTATTTTATTTGCGCGCCTGATGCAGCGCGAGACCGGGCTGAGCTTTGGGCGATGGCGGCAGCAGCTGCACCTGATTATCGCCCTGCAGGAGCTGGCGAGCGGTGCCCCGGTGCAGAATGTGGCGACAAAACTCGGGTATGAATCCGTGAATGCGTTTATCACCATGTTTCGCAAAGCGATGGGCACCACGCCCGCGCACTACTTTGCCGAACGGAAAAACAGCGGCCGTTAGCCCGGCCCCTCGCTCCCCGCCGCCAGCAGCGGCACTATCACATCGCTGATGGGCACCGGAATACCGTGCGCGCGGCCATAGCGCTGGATCACGCCGTTGCGGATATCCCACTCCAGTGGGCGGTTGGCCTGACGGTCGGCAAGGATCGAGGTGCCTAAATCGGCCGGGGCGCGCTGGAAATTCGCCAGGATCTCCTGCGCAACGTCATCATTGAGCGCTGCCCCCTCGGCACGGGCGACAGCAAGGCCTTCGCGCAGATACGCCAGCCCCAGCGCGCTGATATCCTCGCGCGAAAACATCCCGGCACGACGGTTGGCCAGCACCATCAGCCCGGCCACCGCGTTTTGCAGCAGCTTGCGCCAGGCGACAGTGGCGAAATCAGCCGACAGCTCAACCGCACAGCGTGTGCCCTGCAACGCGTCTACCACCCGTTTTGCCTGCGGAACGTCCGGCAGCGTCAGGCGCGGTTTGGCGCGCAGCCAGACGGAGGCATCCGGCTCACGCTGCGCCGGGAACCAGACCACCGACGGCAGCACCGTTGCGCCATTAACCCACGGCTCCAACTGAGCTTTCTGCTCCACGCCGTTTTGCAGGGCGCAGACCACTGTGTTTTCATCGCACAGGGTGCGCAGCCACCCGGCGCTGTCGGCGTTCTGCGTCGTTTTTACCGCCACAAAAACCAGATCGGCGGGACGCGTGACGACGGACGGGTCGGTTAATACCGGACCCGGCACGACCGTTTCACCTTCGTCGTCGCGCAGACGCAGTTCAGGATGTGCGGTGCGTCCGCACAACTGCGGCGTGCGGCCAGCGTCATGTAGCACCGCGGCGATAGTGGTACCAATTGCACCAGGACCAATCAGCGCAATCACTGGATTGTCAGACATGGTTAACTCCCCTTTTCGCTAAGCCTGCTAACAGTTATACCACTGTAAAAAGTGAGCGCCACGTCGTTGTCTATACTCAACACACGACAGACAACGGAGTGCGCCATGCCTTTACCCGATTTCAAATCCTCTGAACCCTATACCCTTGGCATCGAACTCGAGCTGCAGGTGGTTAACCCACCGGGATACGATCTGAGCCAGGACTCTTCCGCGCTTATCGCCGCCGTTAAAGACGACATCAAAGGCGGTGAAGTTAAACACGATATCACCGAAAGCATGCTTGAGATTGCCACCGGCGTGTGCCAGAACATCGATCAGGCGGCGGCACAGTTCTCCATGATGCAGCAGAGCATTTTGCGGGCGGCGGCGGAGCAGCATATTCAGATCTGCGGCGGCGGGACGCATCCGTTCCAGAAGTGGCAGCGGCAGGAGGTGTGCGATGACGAGCGCTACAACATCACGCTGGAGCGCTTTGGCTATCTGATTTTACAGGCGACGGTGTTTGGCCAGCACGTGCATGTCGGGTGCCGGACCGGCGATGACGCAATTTATCTGCTGCATGGCCTGTCACGCTTTGTCCCGCACTTTATCGCCCTGGCCGCCGCATCACCCTACATGCAGGGCACGGACACAAAGTTTGCCTCCTCACGACTCAATATCTTTTCCGGGTTCCCAGATAACGGGCAGATGCCGTGGGTCAACAACTGGCAGGAGTTCGAGGGGCTGTTTCGCCGCCTGAGCTCAACCAGCATGATCGACAGCATTAAAGATCTGCACTGGGACATCCGCCCCAGCCCACATTTTGGCACCGTTGAGGTGCGGGTGATGGATACGCCGCTGACGCTCGGCCATGCGATCAATATCGCCGGGCTGATCCAGGCGACATCCCACTGGCTGCTGACCACCCGGCCGTATAAGCATCAGGAGAGAGATTTTCTGCTGTATCGCTTTAACCGTTTTCAGGCGTGTCGCTACGGGCTTGAGGGCATACTGACGGACGTGCATACCGGCGAGCATAAGACGGTGGCGGAAGATCTTGCCTGGCTGCTGGAGCAGGTTGCGCCATCGGCCGAGAAACTCGGCGCGACGAGCGCGATTAAGGAACTTGCCCTGCTGTTAAAGCAGGGCAAGAGCGAGGCGCAGCGCATGCGGGACTTTATCGCCGACGGCGGCTCGCTTATTTCTCTGGTTCAGAAGCACTGCGAGCTGTGGGCGACGAGTCCGTAAGGCCGTGCCCCCACTCGCGCAGGCGCTGGAACAGCACAAACAGTGCGGGGATGAACAGGATCCCCACCACGGTCGCCACCAGCATACCGCTGAATACCGTAGTACCAATGATGCGACGGCTTTGGGCACCCGCCCCGGTCGCCAGCATCATTGGCAGGACGCCAATGATGAACGATACCGCCGTCATCATTACCGCACGGAAGCGGCGTGATGCTCCCTCGCGAGCCGCATCGACAATTGCTATCCCCTCCATGCGCCGCGCGCGGGCAAACTCGACGATAAGGATCGCGTTCTTGGCAGCAAGGGCTATCAGCAACACCAGGCCAATCTGCACATACACGTCGTTGGCGTAGCCGGCTATCCACAGCCAGACCAGCGCCCCGCCGATGGCGAACAGCACCGAGAGCATTACGCTCGCCGGAAGCGTCCAGCTCTCGTACTGGGCGACGAGGAACAGCCACGCCATCACCACCGCCGCCAGCACGATCCAGATTGCCTGATTGCCGGTCTGCTGCTCCTGGTACGACATGCCGCTCCAGGCGTAGTCGTACCCGGCGGGCAGGCTCTGCGCCAGAATGTCGCCCATCGCCGCCATCGCAGTGCTGCTGCTCACCCCTTCCGCCGCGGAACCGCTCACCGACACCGACGGAAACTGGTTGTACTGCTGCAGGAACGGCGCACCAACGGTGGGCGTGATGGTCACGAGATTACTCAGGCGCACCCGCTCACCGTTGTTGCTGCGCACAAACAGCTCGCTGATTTGCCCGGCGCGCTCGCGCCACTGCATCTCATTTTGCATCACCACATGGTAGACGCGGTTGTTGACGCTGAAATCGCCGGCACGCGTGCCGCCAAATGCGGTTTGCAGGCTGCTGAAGATGCGTGACACCGGTACGTCGAGACGCGCCGCACGCTCGCGATCAACGATCAGCGTCAGCTGCGGCACGTTGCTGCTCCAGGTGGTGAATACGCGGCTCAACTGCGGATGCTGGTTGGCTTTCACCAGCACCTCGCGGGTGATGCGCTCCAGCTCCGCCGGGCTCTGCCCCGCCTGCGCCTGAATACGCAGGTCGAAGCCGGAAGCATTGCCCAGCCCCGGCAGCGTCGGCGGGGCAAAGGTCATGATGGTTGCTTCCGGCAGCGCCAGCAGCTGGCGCTGAAGGGTACCCATCACTTCATCCAGCGGCGGACGCTCGCTCCAGTCCTTCAGCATGATGGAGATAAACCCGCCGTTGGAGGCGCTGGTGCCGTTGAGGATGTTAAACCCGGAGACCTGAATCACGTCTTCCACCGCCGGATGTTTAGCAATTAATTCGCGTGCCGTAGCCATCACCGCCTCGGTGCGCTCCAGCGAGGCCGCTTCCGGCAACTGAACGCTGGCGAAGAAGTAGCCCTGATCTTCCTGCGGCAGGAAACCTTTAGGCATCGACATAAAGCTGAACACCACCACAGCCGCCGCGCCTGCGGTGGCCAGCAGTGCCAGCCACGGACGAAGGGTGAATATACTCACCATGCGGGAGTAGAGGCTACGCGTGGCCTCCAGCCCCCGGTTGAAGCCGCGGAAAATCGCCGCGGGCTGCGCCGGACGCGGACGCAGCAGCAGCGCACACAGCGCGGGTGTCAGCGTTAGCGCCACCAGGCTTGAGAGCGTTACGGCGGTGGAGAGCGTGACCGCAAACTGGCGGTACAGCTCGCCGACAATCCCCGGCAGCAGCGCCACCGGCACGAATACCGCCAGCAGCACCAGCGTCGTCGCGATCACCGGCCCGGCAATCTGGCGCAGCGCCAGCCCGGTCGCCGCCGTCCGGCTCTGCCCTTCCGCCATCAGCGTTTCGACGCTCTCGACCACCACGATGGCGTCATCCACCACCATGGTCAGCGCCAGAATAATGGCGAACAGGCTGAGCGTGTTGGCGGAATAGCCAAGCGTGTAAAGCACCGCAAAGGTGCCCACCAGCGACACCGGAATGGCAAGGGCGACAATCAGCGTGGCGCGCCAGCTCTGCAGAAACAGGGAAACGACCACCACCACCGCCAGCATCGTCAGCGCCAGGGAGACGCCAATCTCTTTAATGGTGGCAGCCACGAAGGTGGTGGTGTCGAATTTCACCTCATAAACCAGGTCGTCCGGGAAGCGCGTCGAGAGACGCTCCAGCTCTGCACGCACCGCCCCGGCGACGCGCAGGGCGTTAGCAGACGGAGTGGGGTAAATACCAAGGTAGGCGGAGTCATGTCCGTTCAACTGCGCGCCGGAGCTGTAGCTGCGCGAGCCAAGTTCGATGGTGGCAACGTCCTGCAGGCGTACCAGTTGCCCCATCTCGCCCGCGCGGATGATGATGTTGGCAAACTCTTCTGCCTGGTTTAAGCGCCCCAGCCCGTTGATGGTCAGGGTCTGCTGCTGGCCGTTAAAGACCGGTGGTGTACCGACCTGGCCTGCCGCGCCCTGCACGTTCTGCTCGCGCAGCGCCTGCGCCACGTCGTCGGTGGTGACGTTGAGCGCGTTCATGCGATCGGGCCGCAGCCAGATGCGCATGCTGTAGTCGCGCGCGCCAAACATCTGCACCTGCCCGACGCCGGGCAAACGGGACAGCGCCTCGCGCACCTGAGTGCTGGCGTAGTTGCTGACAAACAGCGGCGTGTGGGTGTTTTCCGGTGAGTAAAGACTTACCCCCATCATCAGGTTGGTGGCGCGCTTGCGCACCTGCACGCCGTTTTGCTGTGCCTCGGCCGGTAGCTGTGCCGTGGCCTGCGACACGCGGTTTTGCACGTCGATGGCGGCCAGATCCGGGTCTGTCCCGGCAGCAAACGTGATGTTCAGACTGTAAGTGCCTTCATCCGAACTGGTGGACTCCATATACAGCATGTGGTCCACGCCGTTAAGCTGGGTCTCCAGCGGCGTGGCGATGGCCTCGGCCACGTCAGCCGCGCTGGCCCCCGGCCATGACGCTGACACATTCACGACCGGCGGCGTGATCTGCGGATACTGCTCCACCGGGATCAGCTTCAGCGCGATAGCCCCCAACAGGGTAATGACCAGCGCAATCACCATCGCAAAGCGCGGGCGTTTGATGAAAAACGTCAGCATGATGGCTCCTTAATTCAGTATCTGGACGGCAGCGCCGGGCTGAACACGCTGCACGCCGTCAGCGATCGCTCGCTCACCAGGCTGTACGCCAGAGGCGATCTGGAACTGCTGCCCGATCTGTCCGGCGACCGTCAGCGGACGTTTTTCCGCCTTGCCGTCGGCGTTTACCACCCAGGCGAAGAAACCGTCGTCATTCTGCTGTACGGCAGCGGCGGGCAGCGTCATAACCGGCGTTGCGCTGGCGGGCCGCAGAAAAACATTCACATTGCCGCCAGGCAGCAGCTGATGGCGTGGATTGGCGAATTCGGCGCGCAGCATCACGCTGGCGGTGCGCGGGTCGATACGGTTGTCCACCGACGTCAGCTCGCCGACGATACGCTGACCGTTGTTGTCAATTAACGCCTGCCAGGCCTGCTTCATGGCGCGGAGATCGTTATGCTTGCCGACTTTAGCAGCAAACGCGCCCTCTTCCAGCGCAAAAGCGATGCGGATCGGATCCAGCTGCACCACATCCACCAGTACGCCGCTTGCGGGGTTGACCAGGCTGCCGACGTGGAAGTTGCTGTGCCCCACGCGCCCGGCAATCGGTGACGTGATGCGCGTGTACCCCAGCGTCACGTCGCGGGTTTCCAGCCGGGCTTTCGCCTGCTCCAGCGCGGCGCGGGCGACATCGCGCTGCATACGGGCGTTATCCACATCGTGGCGGCTGATGGCGTTGTTGTTGCCCAGGCTTTCAAAACGGGAGAGCTGCTGCTGCGCCTGCCGCAGCGTCGCTTCAGCGCTCGTCACCTCGGCCTGAGCCAGACGCACGGCAGCACGCGGCTCGGCATCATCCAGTTCGAACAGCACGTCGCCTTTTTTCACATATTGCCCGTCGCGGAAGTTGATTTTGGTTATCACGCCTTCCGTGCGTGCGCGCAACTCAACGGTGTGAATCGCCTCGATGCGGCCCGGGATCTGGCGCTCAGCAGCGTGGGTAGTTTGTTCCACGGTGGCAACGCGAACAGGAATGGCGGCGGCAAAGGCAGGTGGCAGGGTGAAGGTAAGCAGTGCGAACAGGAGTGGGAATTTCATGGGAGTACCTCAGGGTTGTTGCCCTCACCCCGGCCCTCTCCCACAGGGAGAGGGTTAGGGTGAGGGCAAAAGGTTATGCAGCCTTACGGAACCTGCGGGTGAGTCGCTTCTCGATTTCGACGACGAAGAACATCACGCCCGCTACCGCAAGCGTTACGAACCAGTAGCGCAGCGGCAGCGCTTCCGTCCCGAACAGCATCTGCATAAACGGCAGGTAGATGATGGCCGCCTGGAGCAGGAACAGCACGCCGGTCACCAGCCAGATCCCTTTGTTTGCCAGCAGGCCGCGGTTCAGGGAGAACCCTTCGGTATTGCGGCAGTTGATCATGTACACCCACTGGGCGCAGACCAGCATCTGCAGCAGCACGGTGCGGATGAACTCCGCGCTGTGACCGCGCGGGGCCAGCAGGGCTTCCAGCGCAAAGGCGGCGATGGCAATCATGGTGCCCACAAAGGCCACGCGCCACACGGCGTACGCGTCCATCACGTGCTGCCCGGTCTGACGCGGCGGACGGCGCATGATATTGCGCTCGGCGGCTTCAAACGCCAGGCCGAAGGAGAGCGTGGCGGAGGTTGCCATGTTCATCCACAGAATCAGTACCGGCGTCAGCGGAATGATGTTCCCCGCCAGCAGCGCAATCACAATCAGCAGCCCCTGCGCCAGGTTAGTTGGCATGATGAACAGAATGGTTTTCTTCAGGTTGTCGTAAACACGACGCCCCTCTTTTACCGCGCTGGCAATGGTGGCGAAGTTATCGTCCGTCAGGACCATGTCCGCCGCCTCTTTGGTCACTTCCGTGCCTTTGATGCCCATCGCAATACCCACGTCCGCCTGACGCAGCGCCGGGGCATCGTTCACGCCGTCGCCGGTCATGCCGACGATCTCGCCTTTGTCCTGCAGCGCTTTCACCAGGCGCAGCTTATGCTCCGGGCTGGTACGGGCGAAGATGTCATACTTCACCGCCGCGTCCGCCAGCTCGGCGTCATCCATCTTCTCCAGCTGGTAGCCGGTCACCGCCTGCTCGCTGTTGGTGATCCCCAGCATCTGGCCAATGCTCATTGCCGTCTGCGGGTGATCGCCGGTGATCATCTTCACGCGGATCCCCGCCTGCTGGCAGGCGTTAATGGCGTCAATGGCTTCCGGGCGCGGTGGATCCATCATCCCGGCGATACCGAGGAAGATCAGACCGTGGCTGAGATCGTCATGCGTCAGCGCCTGCTCGCCGTTTGCCGGTTTGAACGCCGCGGCCACCATACGCAGCCCCTGGCGCGCATAGCGCTCCATCTCGCTTTCCCAGTACGCGCGGTCAAACGCCTGCGCACCGTTGCGGGTCTGCTGCTGTGCGCAGAGGGCGAAAATCACATCCGGCGCGCCGGTGATCAGGATTTGCTCCTCACTGCCAATCTGGTAGTGGGTGCTCATGTACTTGTACTGCGAGTCGAACGGGATTTTGTTAATCAGCGTGGTCATGACCGGCGCGAGGTGGGCTTTCGCCGCCAGCACCTTCAGCGCGCCTTCGGTCGGCCCACCGGTGATGCCCCACAGGCCACGCTCGTCCTGAATCAGCTGGCTGTCGTTGCACAGGTCGATGGTGCGTAGGTACTGCTCCAGCACGGTGTCCGGCTGGATCTGCATCGGCTCGTCGCTGCCTTCCAGGTAAATGTTGCCCACCGGCTCGTAGCTGTTGCCGTCCACGCGGTAGCAGGCGTCAGCGGTGATGATGGCCTTCACCGTCATTTCGTTCATGGTCAGGGTGCCGGTTTTATCTGAGCAGACCACGGTCATCGCCCCCAGGGTTTCAACCGTTGGCAGCTTGCGGATAATCGCCCGCTTGCGCGCCATCGCCTGCACACCCAGAGAGAGGATAATGGAGATAATCGCCGGCAGACCTTCCGGTACGGACGCCACCGCCAGGCTAAACAGCGAGAGCAGCAGCTCGCCCATTGGGATCTCGCGGAACACCAGGCTGAAGATAAACAGCGCCGCCATCATCGCCAGAATAATGGCGAAGATAGCCTTGCCCAGCTTGTCCATCTGTACCAGCAGCGGCGTGCGGTGTTTTTCAATCCCGTCCATCATCTGGTTGATGTGGCCAAGCTCGGTCTCCTGCCCGGTGGCAATCACCACGCCGATCCCCCCACCCGCGCTCACGGTGGTGCCCGAGAAGACCAGGTTAGTGCGATCGCCCAGCGGCAGTTCACCGTTCAGCGGGTTGGTGTGTTTATCTACCACCGTTGATTCGCCGGTGAGAATCGCCTCTTCCACGCGTAAATTATGTGCTTCGATTAAGCGCATATCTGCGGGAATACGATCCCCCGCCCGTAAAACAATAATATCCCCCGGAACTATTTCAGTTGTGGGTATTGTTTCATGGTTGCCATCGCGAATAACACGCGCCTCGCTGGAGAGCATATTACGAATACTCTTCAACGATTTTTCCGCGTTGCTTTCCTGAATATGACCAATTAACGCATTGATCACCGCCACGCCTAAAATAACCAGCGTATCGACCCAGTGGCCCATTATTGCCGTTAATACGGCTGCTGCCAGCAGGACATAAATCAGAACATCATTAAAATGGGCTAAAAAACGCAGCCAGGCGGGTTTACCTTTTTTCTCCGGCAGCGCATTCGGGCCATGTTTTTGCATACGCGCCTGCGCCTCTGCACGCTCCAGACCCCTGGCCTGGCTCTGGGTGTGCGCAAGCACCTGCTCTACGGTCTGCTGGTATGCCAGCCCGCCGGAAGGCGGCACGTTCGGGGACAATTTTTTTTCGGTCATCGTATTTTTCCTTCAATATCCGGTGAACTGAAGCCTGAATTCCTTTCGGGCTAAAATAAATTCATTTTAAAGTCTTGCGAGTAAAATTGATCTACCGCAATATAATGACTTCTCGGTTATTCAAAACTGCATAAAAGTATTTCGATGAGCCAATTTTTACAAAATATTTCTAAACCAACTTTAAACGAGGAGGAACCATGTTTGGTATTTATCGCGGACGCCGTCTGGCGTTATACATTATCGCAGCCATTGTTATTGCAACGTTAATTGGATATAGCACCTATTCCTTTGTAAAATTATTTTCGTAATCCAGACATTAATTGACATAACGCGATATTCTTTTAATCGCGCGTGAGGATTTATTTTTATTTTACGAATAAGAAGCTGATAAGCGGTGATTATTTCAGTGAAACCGGGTGGGTGGGTTTATATTGCTTTACGTTCCGGGATGCCGGACAATGACATTTTTAACTGACGATTAACATTACGATGAAACACCCGTTAGAATCGCTGCTCACTGCGGGCGGCATTTTATTGCTGGCCCTGCTTTCGTGCCTGCTGCTACCGGCCCCCTCTCTCGGGCTGGTGCTGGCGCAGAAGCTGGTTCAGACCTTCCACATGGTCGACCTTAACCAGCTCTACACCATTCTGTTCTGCGTGTGGTTCTTACTGCTCGGCGCCATCGAATTCTTCGTGCTGCGTTTCGTCTGGCGCCGCTGGTTTTCACTGGCGTCGTAAGAATGCAGGCCCGGTCAGGCGAAACCGCCACCGGGCAAAACAGATCAGTGTGCCCTGCTGTGGTTCTCTTTACGATACGCCCCAGGCGGCTGGTTGAACGTGCGGGTGAAGATGCGGGTGAAGGTCTGCTGCGAGTCAAACCCGTAACGCAGGCAGATGTCGTACACCCGGGCGTCTGATTCGCGCAGATCCCGCGCCGCCAGCAGCAGCTTACGTTCACGGATATAGCGCCCCAGACTCTCCCCTTTGTATTGCATAAACAGCCGCTGCAGGTGCCATTTCGAGTAACCCGCATGGCGGGCAATCTCTTCGATACGTAATGGCTGGTGCAGGTTATCGTCGATCCACTCGACGATAGTGTCGATGACTTGAGCGGAAATGGTCATACTGCTCTCCCCTTCAGCTTCCTGATTGATCATTATTCCCACCACTCACGAAATGTTTGCGTGGGATCACTCACCCGGACAGGCTCGCCCAGCGCGGGTGTCAACAGCCGATAATTTTTGTCCTTGCTGGCTTTTGCCAGTTGGATCAGCGGATCGTTCCAGGTATGTTTCGCCAGCACGAAGCGCCCGTTATGTCCCGGCACCACGGCTTTCGCGTTCAGATCCACCGAGGCCTGCGCCGTCTCTTCCGGCAGCATATGGATGTACTTCCAGTCCTGGTCGTACTGACCGTTTTCCATAATGGCTAAATCCACCTCGCCAAACTGCTCGCCGATGGCCTTAAAATGCGGCCCGTAACCCGAATCGCCGCTGTAATAAATCTTCTGTTCGGGCGTAACGAACATAAAACTGCCCCACAGGGTTTGATTGCGCTTGATGCCGCGCCCGGAGAAGTGACGCGCGGGCAGCACATGCACCGTCAGCGCCTCGCTGATGCGCACCGACTGGTTCCAGTCGCGCTCTTCAATAATCTCCGGCTTCATTCCCCAGTAACGCAGGTGCGATCCCACGCCCAGCGGAGTGACCACGCGTTTCACCTTCGGCAGCAGCGCCGTGATGGTGGCGAAATCCAGGTGATCGTAGTGATCGTGCGAAATGATCAGCAGGTCGATCTCCGGCATGCTGCTCGCCTGCCAGGGATACTCCCCGGCGAAGGCTTTGTTGAGGAATGAAAACGGCGCGGCGTAATTCCCGAGAACGGGGTCGATAAGGATCCGTTTCCCCGCCAGCTGCATATACCAGGAGGAGTGACCGAGCCACACCAGCGTCTCCTGCTCCCGCGGCAGGCTTGCGAGATCGGTTTTTACCAGCGGCAGCGGCTGTGCAGGACGGGCGTTTTCAGTCTTTTTGGTCAGGAACTCCCACATCGCCACCAGCATATTTTTGTCGCCGTTATAGCCTGGCGTGGGCAACGAATTGTGGAATTTGCCGTCGCGATACTGCGGCGAGGCCTCCACTTCCGTGAGCTGCGCACCCTGCGGTGGCTGGCCAAATCCGGCATTCAGAACAAA
Source organism: Enterobacter cloacae complex sp. IR5384 (assembly GCF_049237265.1). Taxonomy (NCBI): domain Bacteria; kingdom Pseudomonadati; phylum Pseudomonadota; class Gammaproteobacteria; order Enterobacterales; family Enterobacteriaceae; genus Enterobacter; species Enterobacter cloacae complex sp. IR5384. The sequence continues at coordinate 226,821 of NZ_JBMKHJ010000005.1, forward strand.
CGGTAAACTCGCGGCTGAAGCAATAATCATGACGAACACCACGCAGATGAAGAGGGACTTTTTCATATCCTGACCCGAAAACGCGCCCCATCCGATGGTTTGCGCGGGCTGAACTTGATTATGAGTGAGTAAGCACTCATTATAGATATGATGATAAAGTCGTCAAGACGTTTTCGATCTTTGACATTCCGCGTTGCAGCGGGTCAAAGCACGTGTTTCAATCAGGGTTTTTACAATTGACAGGAGGAAAAATTTAGTGGCACGTCCGAAGAGTGAAGATAAAAAACAGGCCTTACTGGACGCCGCAACCGCGGCATTTGCGCAGTCAGGTATTGCCGCCTCAACGGCGTTAATTGCCCGTAAAGCGGGCGTCGCCGAAGGTACCCTGTTCCGCTACTTTGCTACCAAAGACGATCTGCTGAATGCCCTCTACCTGCACCTCAAGCAGGACCTCTGTCAATCAATGCTCTCTAATCTGGATCGCAGCCTTACCACACCGAAAGAGCATACGCGAAACATCTGGAACAGCTATGTGGACTGGGGGATTCGTAACCCCGTGGCGCATGCGGCAATCCGCCAGATAGGCGTGAGTGAAAAGCTGAGCGCCGAAACGGAACTGGCGGTGAAAGAGATGTTCCCGGAGCTGCATGAACTCTGCCGCCGCTCGGTGCGCCAGGTATTTATGTCCGATGAGTTTAAAACCTTTGGCGATGCGCTTTTCTTATCGCTTGCCGAATCCACAATGGAATTTGCCACCCGAGATCCTTCCCGCGCCGTCGATTTTAAAGCGCTCGGGTTTGAGGTTATGTGGCGCGGGCTTGCCCAGGAAGAGAGCGATGGACAGTAAATCCCTGCAGGAGCACGCCAAACGCGTGGCGCTGGAGCTGCCTTTCACCGAACACTGCTGGCCGTTTGGGCCAGAATACGATGTGTTTAAGATAGGCGGAAAAATTTTTATGCTGATGGGCACCGTACATGGACGGCCCCACGTCAGCCTGAAGTCAGACCCGGAAAAATCGCTGTTAAACCAGCAGATTTATCGCGGGGTGGAACCGGGCTATCACCTCAATAAAAAACACTGGATTTCCCTCTACGGTACCGACGACGTCACGCCAGAACTGGTGACCGATCTCATCAATGACTCGTGGAATCTGGTGGTGGATAAGCTGCCGAAAAAAGACCAGAAGTGGATCAGACCGGTTTGATTGTTCGTCTGAGACGAACAGTATAAGCGCTCGAATCGCACTTATCTTTTTCCGCGTCTCGCTGTAATCTGCTCTCCTTTCGCGCCCGCGTGCGGGCGAATTTCATTACCAGGAGTTGTTATGGATATTATTTCTGTCGCCCTGAAACGCCACTCCACCAAGGCGTTCGACCCCGCTAAAAAACTGACCGCAGACGAAGCGGAAAAGATCAAAACCCTGCTGCAATACAGCCCGTCCAGCACCAACTCTCAGCCGTGGCACTTTATTGTCGCCAGCACCGAGGAAGGTAAAGCTCGCGTGGCGAAATCTGCCGCAGGCACTTACGTCTTCAACGAGCGCAAAATGCTGGACGCTTCTCACGTGGTGGTGTTCTGCGCAAAAACCGCGATGGACGATGCCTGGCTGGAACGCGTGGTGGATCAGGAAGAGGCCGATGGCCGTTTCAACACGTCAGAAGCCAAAGCGGCGAACCATAAAGGTCGTACCTACTTCGCTGACATGCACCGTGTGGATCTGAAAGATGACGACCAGTGGATGGCGAAACAGGTTTATCTGAACGTGGGTAACTTCCTGCTGGGCGTGGCTGCGCTGGGCCTGGATGCGGTACCGATTGAAGGCTTCGACGCCGCGATCCTCGACGAAGAGTTCGGCCTGAAAGAGAAAGGTTTCACCAGCCTGGTGGTGGTGCCGGTTGGGCATCACAGCGTGGAAGATTTCAACGCCACGCTGCCAAAATCTCGCCTGCCGCTGAGCACGATTGTGACTGAGTGCTAATCAGTACTGGCACGCTGGATCCCGGCGTGCCAGATTCGTTCTGCATAGCGCCCAATCACCGCCAGCGACGCCGCGAGGAGCAGGAAGAACACCACTTTGTTCATGCCGTCCCAGAAGTATTCGAAATAGCGGGTGTAGAGGTTAATGCCGAGGAAGGTCAGACCAAAACCGCGCAGCATGCCGTCGTCGGTTTTAAGGCTGATGTAAATGCAGAGCACCGCCGCCACGGCGAACAGCAGCGCCCACGGCAGCAGCGAAGCCTGCGTAACGCCATACCAGTTGTCGATATCGTAGTTGCCGAAAATCGACATGATCCACAGGGCGACAAACAGATACGTGAGCCCCATCGCTTTGCTGGTCGTGTATAGATGGCGCGCCTGCAGCCTTCCGCGCAGCAGCCAGCACAGTGCCAGCAGCGCACCGCCGAAGAAGATAAAGCGTACCGGGTAGTTCATTCCCAGCCAGTAGGCGCCCCAGCCGGACATATAGCCCGTCTCCGCACCAAACCAGTTACCGAGTGAGAGCAGGAAAAACAGCCACACCAGGCCAGAGCGACCAAAGAAGCCCACCAGCCCGTAAACCGCACATCCCGCCAGGAACAGCGGTGCGATATGGCCGCTGCCGTTATCCAGACGCTCCCCAAGTTGCCAGAGCGCGATGGCGGTAAAGAGCACGCCGAGAAAAAGCATGGCTTCAGTGCTGTAATGCCACTGGGTTTCCCGACGCTGTCGGCTGAAGCCCCACAGATAAAACAGCACGGCAACCAGCGCAGGCAGCCCGATGCGGGCGATGGAGGAGAAAGAGAAGAATGCAATAATGCGCGCCATCAGTTCACTGTCGGAGAACAGGCTGCCGATAGCGATGATCACGCAGGCCAGCGCCGTCCAGAAGGCATAGCGGCTGAGCCGCTGCCAGTCCATGGTGACGCGTGTCAAGGTGCCCGCCAGACGCTGATGCTCGTCAGCGCTTAATGTGCCTTCCTGCTGCCACTCTTTGAGCGCGCGGCGCAAAAGCCGCTCCTGTTTTCGGGTTACCTTCATTTTGCCTGCTCCGCCAGCCATTCCATCGCCCGCTCCCCCGCGTCATCCACCGGCAGATAGACCAGTAGCCGCGATCCATTACGCGGTGCAGAGTACCAGTACATCTGCTGCAGGGTAAACTCGCCCAGCTCAGGATGGGTAAACAGCTTGAGCTGGTTCTCCACTCCGCGCACGTCGTTGCGCTGATGCCACAGGGTTTTAAATTCTTCAGACACCGCAAAGAAACGCGCCAGTTTCGCTTCCCACAGCGGATCGCCCCGATGCTCGGCCATCGCCGCGCGGAAATAGGAGACAAAGATCGGCAGCACGTCGTCACGCTTGCCAAGCCGCGCACGCCATGCGGGATGGGTGAGGAAAAGATAAATACAGTTGCGATCTTCCGGCGGGATCGCATTGAAATCGACGCCCATTAAGTGCCCGAAGCTGTCGTTCCACGCCACGATATCGAAGTTGGGTTTCTGGATGCTGGCGGGTTTCGGCATGAGGGTATCAAGCAGGCGACGCGTGCCCTCGCTGATCCCCTCGCAGCCCGTCGCCTGTGGCGCTTCACCCGGCGGCAATCCGGCCAGCACAAACAGATGGCGCGTCTCGGTCGGGGTGCATTGCAGCGCTTTTGCCACTGCCGCCATCACGGTGCTGGAGGGATTAACATCTCTGCCCTGCTCCAGCCACGTGTACCAGGTCACGCCCACGTCAGCCAGCAAAGCCACCTCTTCACGGCGCAGCCCCGGCGTGCGGCGGCGGCCGCTGCGCGGCAATCCAAGACGCTGTGGATCAAGGCTCTCACGCCGGGCGCGTAAAAATGCCCCCAGCTGTTTTCGCGTGTCGTCCTTGAGTGAGACAACAGGTTCAGACATCAGCGCCATAACTCCCCCTGCATGGTAGTGCCAGTACCAGTATAAGCAAGAACTGGTACCCGTTTATCAGATCGTTGATGCTACGACCATCTGTTGAATGACGCAATGGAGTTACCATGAATACGTCAGTTGTTTCACCGGGTCGCGCAGGCCTGATATTGCTGTTAACCGGCCAGATGCTGCCGCTGATTGATACCTCGATCACCAACGTGGCGCTGGACGCTATCACCCACTCCTTGCACGCCACCGCCACCGAACTGGAGTTAATTGTCGCGCTCTACGGCGTGGCCTTCGCCGTCTGCCTTGCCCTTGGCAGCAAGCTCGGGGATAACCTCGGGCGCCGTCGTCTGTTTATGTGGGGCGTGGCAAGTTTTGGCCTGGCGTCGCTGCTGTGCGGAATGGCGGGAACCATTGAGCAACTGCTTGCCGCGCGCATCATTCAGGGCGCAGGAGCGGCGCTGATCGTGCCGCAAATCCTCGCCACGCTGCACGTGACGCTAAAAGGCACGGCCCATGCGAAAGCGATCAGCCTGTTTGGCGGTATCGGCGGCATTGCGTTTATCGTCGGGCAGATGGGCGGCGGCTGGTTGGTGTCGGCGGATATCGCCGGGCTGGGCTGGCGTAACGCCTTCTTTATCAACGTGCCCATCTGTCTGGTGGTTCTGGGCTTGAGTCGTCGCTATGTGCCGGAAACCCGTCGCGAAACCGCGTCGCGCATTGACTGGACGGGCACCGTCCTGCTGGCCGTCATTCTCTGCTGCCTGCTGTTTCCGATGGCCCTCGGCCCTCAGTGGCACTGGTCCTGGCCGCTGAAGGCCGCACTGATGGCGATTATCCCGCTGGGGTATCTGATGGTCTTAAATGCCCGTAAAAAAGAGCGTGAGGATGCCCATCCTCTGATCCCGCCGCGTCTGATGCAGCTTCGCAGCATCCGGTTTGGCGTACTGATTGCGCTGCTCTTTTTCAGCGTCTGGTCCGGGTTTATGTTCTGTATGGCGCTGACCATGCAAACCGGTCTGGGAATGGCACCGTGGCAGTCGGGGAACAGTTTTATCGCCCTGGGGGTGACCTACTTTATATCGGCATGGTTTGCCCCGCGTCTGATTGCCCGCTACAGCACCAGCTCGATTCTGCTGACCGGGCTGGCGATTCAGATTATCGGCCTGCTGGCGCTGATTGCCACCTTCCGTCTCTGGGGCATGGACAACACGGCGCTGACGCTGGCACCGGCAACCGGGCTGGTTGGCTATGGGCAGGCGCTGATCGTCAACAGCTTCTACCGCATCGGGATGCGCGACATTCAGCCTGACGATGCCGGGGCGGCCAGCGCGATTTTAAGTACGCTGCAGCAGGCCGCCCTGGGGCTTGGCCCGGCGATTTTTGGTGCGATCCTGCTGCACGCGCTGCAAAACCACCACGGCGATTACACCCAGGCGATTAACGTCTTCCTCGCCGTGGAAACCGGCATGATGATCGTGCTGGGGCTGGCAACGTTACGTATGCGCCATCGTCTGTGCCTGCCGGTGGTGAAAACCTACCACGCCACCAAATAAGCCGCGAATTTGCATAATAGATCCGCAGCCGCCATTATGGGGCTGCATCAATACAGGAGACGTTATGCAGGAATTAATTGCTCAGGTTGAAGAGTTAGGGATTGAAATTAATCACACCACCTCGTTAGTGATTATCTTTGGTATTATTTTTCTTACCGCCATCATTGTTCATTTTATTTTGCACAAAGTGGTGCTACGCGCTTTTGAGAAACGCGCGCAGGCCAGCAGCCATTTATGGTTGCAGATCATTACGCAGAACAAGTTATTTCACCGCCTGGCGTTTACCCTTCAGGGGATAATCGTCAACGTTCAGGCGGTACTGTGGCTGCAAAAAGGCAGCGAAGCAGCGGAAATGCTCACCACCTGCGCGAAGCTGTGGGTGATGGTGTATGCCCTGCTCTCTTTCTTCTCGCTGCTGGACGTGATTTTTAATCTGTCGCAGAAAATGGCGACCGCCTCACAGCTGCCGCTGAAGGGGATCTTCCAGGGGATCAAGCTGGTGAGCGCCATTCTGGTGGGGATCTTAATTATCTCTCTGCTGATCGGCCAGTCACCCGCCATTCTGATAAGCGGCCTGGGGGCCATGGCGGCGGTGTTAATGCTGGTGTTTAAAGACCCCATTCTGGGGCTGGTCGCCGGTATTCAGCTCTCCGCTAACGATATGCTCAAGCTCGGCGACTGGCTGGAGATGCCGAAATACGGCGCTAACGGCACGGTGACGGACATTGGTCTCACCACGGTTAAAGTCCGCAACTTCGATAACACCATCACCACCATTCCGACGTGGGCGCTGGTCTCAGACGCGTTCATCAACTGGAGCGGCATGTCTGCCTCCGGCGGGCGACGCATTAAGCGCAGCCTGAATATCGACACCACCAGCATTCACTTCCTCGACGAGCAGGAGCAGCAGAAGCTGATTCAGGCGAAACTGCTTAAGCCTTATCTGGCCGCGCGTCATGAGGAAATAAACCTGTGGAATCAGCAAAACGGTGAAGGGGAATCGGTATTAAACCTGCGCAAGATGACCAATATCGGCACCTTCCGCGCCTATCTGAATGAATATCTGCGTAACCACCCGCGTATTCGTAAAGATATGACGCTGATGGTGCGCCAGCTGGCGCCTGACGCAAATGGTCTGCCGATTGAAATATATGCCTTCACCAACACGGTGGTCTGGGCGGAATATGAAGAGATTCAGGCTGACATCTTCGACCATATTTTTGCCGTGGTGGATGAATTTGGTCTGCGTATTCATCAGTCCCCCACCGGGAACGATATTCGCTCCCTGGCGGGCGGCATCGCACAATAATCAGGTACTGGCGCGGGAAATAAAGCGCCAGTCCAGCATCACCCTCTCCGTGGGCGCATCCGGGTTGTCGATTTTATTCAACAGCAGATCGACTGCCTTGCGCCCGATATCCCGCGAAGGCTGTTCAATGGTGGTCAGCGAGATCATCTCCGCCAGCTCCGTACCGTCAAACCCTACCACCGCGATATCCTCCGGCACGCGCAGCCCCACCTGCTGTATGGCACGCAGCGCCCCTGCCGCAAGGGTATCGGACACGGCAAATACCGCGTCCGGCGGGTTGTCCTTCAGCAGATTTTGCATCGCCGCCATGCCCGCGCTGGAGCTGAGATCGCGGGCATATTCCACCGCCTGATAATCCAGATCCCGCAGGTGGAGCACGCTTTTGTAACCGCGTTCGCGCAGGCGGGCATATTTGTAGCTGAGATCGTGATTGATCATCGCGATACGTTTGCGTCCGCCGTCGACAAGCTGGCTGATGGCATGTTGTGACGCGTCCACATCATTGATGCCCACGCAGGAGACCGTTCCGGCATCGGCGTATTCGGCGCACTGCACCCACGGCGCGGAGCCGATCAGGGCAGCAAGTTCAGGCAATTTTGAGAAGGCATCCATGGTGATAATGCCGTCGACGATTTTGCCCGACAGCAGGCTTAACCCCGAGCGGGAGCGTTCGATATCAGACCCGGAATTGCACAGCAAAATACGGTAGCCGTTCTTCTCGGCTTCCTCTTCAATGCCCTTCACCACTTCGGCACAGAACGGGTTGGCGATATTCGAGACCATCACCAGAATCATATAGCTGCGCGCGGTGCGCAGCTGGCGTGCCAGCAGGTTGGGCTGGTAATTGCTCTCTTTAATGGCCTGCAGGACGCGCTCGCGGTTTTTCGCCTTCACGGTATCGCTGTTGTTAAGCACGCGCGAGACCGTTGCCACGGACACCCCGGCAAGCTGAGCGATTTTCTGAATTGACATAGCGACGGCACTTCCTGCGGTTAACGTTTTATGCAGGCTACCATAAATTCGTTGCCCGGCGAACCGGGCAACGCGTTACGCTTGCACACGAACCCAGCGCTGCTGCTGATGGCTTTTCACAATGGCATCAATGATATACATCACGTTCGCCCCGTCGTGGAACGTCGCAAACGCCGGCCGTTCGGGCATCACGCCGGCCTGCACGGCACGGTAAAACTGCGCCATCATGTTTTTAAACGCATCGGGCCAGCCTTCGATGTGCCCGCCGGGGAAGTGAGCGCTGTCGGCCACATCGCGGTTCATCAGACCCGGATCGTCACTGAGCGTCTGATTGGCCTGTGCGCGGTGGCCAATCCACAGCTGTTGCGGCACCTCCTGATCCCATGCCACCGACCGTTCGCTGCCGTTGATTTCAAACGTCAGACGGTTTTTGCGCCCGGCGCTCACCTGCGAAACGCTAAAGCAGCCTTTGCTGCCGTCGTCAAAGCGGAACAGGACGGAGCCAACGTCTTCGGTGGTGACCCGCTTGTCTTCATACTGCGCATTTTCGTCATGAGTGAAGGTGTGATTGCCTGCCACGTTTGCCTTGCGCGTCGGCCAGACGATGGATAAATCGGCCATCACCTCGGTGATGCGCCGCCCGGTAACAAACTGCACCGTGTCACACCAGTGCGAACCGATATCCGCCACCGCGCGCGACGCACCGCCCAGGGCCGCATCCACCCGCCAGTTGTAGTCCGTTTCCAGCAGCATCCAGTCCTGCAGATAGCTGCCGTGCGCGGCGAAGATCCGCCCGATGCTACCCGCCCTCATCATGCTTGCGGCCTGGCGCACCATGGCAAACTGGCGATAGACAAAGCTGACGCCGTGGACCACCCCTGCCTGTTCCGCCAGCGCTACCAGCTCACGCGCTTCGTCCGGGGTCATGCACAGCGGCTTCTCGGAGAATACGTGCTTTCCCGCGCGCAGGATCTGGCGGTTAATCTCCGCGTGCAGATGGTTTGGCGTGCAGTTGTGCACCACGTGTAAATCCGGATGTGCAAGCAACGCCTCCACGCTGTCGAAGGCGTGCGGCACGTTAAGCTGACGCGCTTTTGCCTGCGCCCCGGCAAACGTACCGTCGCAGAGCGCCACCACCTGCACAAACCCGAGACGCCGAAGCGCCTCGATATGCGCCGGGCCGATAAACCCGCTGCCGATAATGCCGACGTTAATCATCGTTACCCCCTGCGGCAAAATCATCAAACGCGCGCCCGGAGACCGGAATGATGTGGCGGCGAATAAACTCGCTGCCTTCCCTCGCGCCGGTATCGCCATCCTTCAGACAGCACTCCCACTCCAGCACCGCCCAGCCGTCGTAGTCGTACTGGGTCAGCTTGCTGAAGATGCCGTTGAAGTCGATCTGCCCGTCCCCCAGTGAGCGGAACCGCCCGGCCCGATTGAGCCACGGCTGGTAGCCACCATAGACGCCGCTGCGCCCGTTGGGGCGAAACTCGGCATCCTTCACGTGAAACGCTTTAATACGCGCATGGTAGATGTCGATAAAGGTCAGGTAGTCCATCTGCTGGAGCAGCATATGGCTTGGGTCGTAGAGAATGTTGCAGCGCGGGTGGTTATCAACAAGCGCCAGAAAACGCTCAAAGGTCACTCCATCGTGCAGATCTTCCCCCGGATGCAGCTCAAAGCAGACGTTCACGCCCTGCTCGTCAAAGGCGTCCAGAATCGGGCGCCAGCGGGTTGCCAGTTCCAGGAACGCCGCCTGAAAACGCTGCTCATTGTGCGGCGGCCACGGGTAGAAAAACGGCCATGCCAGCGAGCCGGAGAAGGTGGCGTGCGCCTTCAGGCCTAATCTCGCCGAGGCCACGGCGGCCTGTTTCAGTTTTTCTATGGCCCATGCCTGCCGGGCGGCCTCATTGCCGCGCACGGCTGCAGGGGCGAAGTGGTCAAACGCGTCACTGTACACCGGGTTCACCGCCACAAGCTGGCCTTCCAGATGGGTCGACAGCTCGCTGATCACCAGCCCGTGCTCCGCCAGCGTGCCGGTGATGTCATCACAATAGGTCTGGCTTTCAGCCGCTTTCTGCACATCAAAAATAGCCGGATGGTTACAGGGGATCTGCACCGCCTTATAGCCCATCGCTGCCGCCCAGCCCGCCAGCCCGTCGAGCGTGTTGAACGGTGCATTCACACCAATAAATTGCGACAGAAAAATACCCGGTCCCTTAATCGTTCTCATACCACCTCCAGAACATTACGCCTTGTCATCGTCATACTTAAACGTGAGAAGGAAAATCAGCGCGATCGCCGCGGCAGCCACCGCCGGGATCCACCAGAACGTGACCCACGCCTGCGGAACGGCCTGCCCGGCCACCAGGCGGTTATAGAGCGCGCCGGATATCTGCGAGCCAAGCAGCATGCCGATGCCGTAGGTGAACATCACGATCATGCTCTGCGCCTGACCTTTGACCTTTTCGCCTGCGACCCGGTCGGTATAGATAAAGCCGACAACAAAGAAGAAATCGTAGCAGACGCCGTGCAGCAGAATGCCGAGATAGAGCAGGATGCGCCCCTCTTCACTCACGCCCAGCGCAAACATGGCGTAGCGCACAAACCACGCCAGCATGCCGATCAGCAGCATGGTCTTCACGCCCAGGCGGCGGAACAGCAGCGGAATGACCAGCATGAAGAAGATCTCAGACATCTGCCCGAACGACATGGCCGTACTGACATCCGCAATACCCGCATCCGCCAGATACGAGGCGGTGTAGGCGTAGTATGTCCCCAGCGGGACGGAGATCAGCATCGCGCAGACGGAAAAGACGAAAAAGTGGCGGGTTTTAAGCAGCGCAAAGGCATCCGCGCAGAAGAGATCGCGAACCTGCACCGGCAGCCCTTTCGCGGGAGCAGGCGTGTGCGGTAGCGTCAGGCTGTAGAGAGCCAGCAGCACGGAGCTGACTGCCGCCACCTGGAAGATGGTGACGCTTGCCGCCACGCCGGTGACGCCGATGAAAATGCCCGCCACAATCCAGCCGATAGTGCCAAACACGCGCACCACCGGGAAGGTTTTATCCACGTTCGCCAGGCTGTGAAAGGCGATATTGTTGGTCAGCGCCAGCGTCGGCATATAGCAGAGCGTATAACCAAACAGCATGCCGATCAGCAGCGCACCGTTTTCAGCAATCAGCGCGCCCGGCACGAACCAGAGGATTGCTGCCCCGGCCAGATGCATCACCGCCATCACCTTTTGCGAGGCGAAGAAGCGATCCACCAACATCCCGAGCACAAACGGCGACAGAATAGAGGCGATAGGCCCGGCGGAGAACGCATCGCCAATCAGCAACGACATGTTGTGCTGGGTCATCACCAGACCCAGCGTGACCGACCAGCTTCCCCAGATAAAAAACTGCAGAAACATCATCAGCGACAGACGCGGCACCAGCAGCCGGTGCGGTGCTATCGCCTTTCCACTACTTTCAGTTGTTGACACCATGATAAGCCTCACCCTCAAAAGTAATCGATTACAAAACATCTCAAACAAAAAGTAATCGATTACAAAATAAAGATCCTGTGGAGCGTAGAAGATTTGGGAGGGGGGTCACGATAAAGGTGAAGTAATGTTTTGTAGGCCCGGTAAGCGCAGCGCCACCGGGCGTGAATGCAGGTGCGGCCGGGATGCGGTCGGGTTTGGTGCGGTCTGGTGCCCTCACCCCGGCCCTCTCCCACAGGGAGAGGGGGCAAACATTAAAAACGGCAACCAAGTTGCCGTTTTGCTTTTACCTTCGAGAGAGCTTAAACGCGATAAACAGGAACACCACCCACACCGGCAGCAGCATCGCGGACAGGCGCATGTCGTCGATGGTGCACATCAGCACCAGGATCATCGCCAGGAACGCAATACAGATGTAGTTGCCTGCCGGATAGAGCAGCGCCTTAAACTGCGTCTCACGCCCCTTGCGGCGCATCGCGGCGCGAAAACGCAGGTGCGCCAGGCAGATCATGATCCAGTTCAGCAGCAGCGTGGCGACAACCAGCGCCATCAACAGACCAAAGGCGGATTTCGGCAGCAGGTAGTTGATCAGCACCACCAGCGACGTAATGGCCCCGGAAAGCAGCAGAGAGTTGACCGGCACGCCGCGGCGGCTGACGCGGGTGAGGAATTTAGGCGCATTCCCCTGCACCGAAAGGCCAAACAGCATGCGGCTGTTGGAGTAAACCCCGCTGTTATAGACCGACAGCGACGCCACAAGAATGACGAAGTTCAGCGCCGACGCCACCACGTTGCTGTTCAGATCGTGGAAAATCATCACAAACGGACTGCTGTCGGACTTCACTTCCACCCACGGGTAGAGCGCCAGCAGTACCACCAGCGAGCCGATGTAGAACAGCAGAATACGGTACACCACCTGGTTAACCGCTTTTGGAATGCTTTTATGCGGATCGCGCGCTTCGGCCGCGGTGATCCCAATCAGCTCCAGCCCGCCGAACGAGAACATAATCACCGCCAGCGACAGGATCAGCCCCTTCCAGCCCGTCGCCAGGAAGCCGCCGTGCTGCCAGAGGTTGTCGAGAGTGGCCCGCTCGCCGCCGTGGCCGGAGAACAGCAGCCACAGGCCAAAGCCGATCATGCCGATAATCGCCAGCACCTTGATCAGCGCGAACCAGAACTCGGTTTCACCATACAGGCGCACGTTCACGAGGTTAACGGCGTTGATGATAATAAAGAAGGCCGCAGCCCAGACCCACGTTGGCACCTCGGGCAGCCAGTACTGCATATAGATGCCTGCGGCGGTCAGTTCGGCCATTCCCACCAGCACAAACATCACCCAGTAGTTCCAGCCGGAGAGGAAGCCTGCGAACGGGCCCCAGTATTTATAGGCAAAGTGAGCGAACGAGCCTGACACCGGCTCTTCGACGACCATCTCGCCGAGCTGGCGCATGATCAGGAAGGCGATAACCCCGGCGATACCGTAGCCCAGCAGGACCGCCGGGCCAGCCATCTGAATGGCGGGGCCGATACCCAGGAACAGCCCGGTACCGATCGCGCCGCCAAGGGCAATTAACTGAATATGTCGATTTTGCAAACCACGTTGCAGCGTCGGGTTCTGTTCCGACGAAGCTTCAGCGCTACCGTTGCCTGAAGCGGATGACGCGTCTTTCACGTCCTACCCCTGTCTCTTTTTTAGAAGGGGCACGTTTTAACACTTCATGCTGGTGGTAGCAAGTTTAACGCCGGGCCACTGCGTGCACCCGGCGGATAAACGTCACGAACCGATGATCCCACCGTCCGCTTTGGTGATAACCACCGTCGACGAACGCGGACGTCCGTTCGGGTTCGCGTCTGGCCAGTTGGAAACAGCACGCGGATTGGCCGGGTCGGTAATATCATCCCCGCCCTCTCCCGGATGCTGAATGTTAATAAACAGCGTGCGGTTGTCCGGCGTAAACGCAATCCCGGTGATTTCACACCCGCGTGGGCCGGTCAGGAAACGGCGATACTCATTGGTGCCCGGAATGGTAGCCACCATCTGGTTATTGCCCATCCCTTCGTACGCTTTCTTATTAATGGTGCTGGAAGAGACATCGGTCTGGATCCACAGCACGCCCTGGTGATCGAACGACAGGCCATCCGGGCTGCCGAATGCTGCCCCCTGCATGGAGCCTTTGGCCTTCGGATCGTCGCTGTCGGTACGCCCGGCCATCACCAGAATATCCCACTTAAAGCGAGCGGCGGCCGGATCGGCTCCCTCTTCGTGCCAGTGCATAATATGACCAAACACGTTGTTGGCACGCGGGTTGGCGGCATCAACCGGCGCCTTACCCTCTTTACCGCGATCGCTGTTGTTGGTGAGCGTACAGTAGACGCTGCCGCTGGCGTGCGGATCGACCGCAATCCACTCTGGACGATCCATTTTTGTCGCCCCCACCACGTCGGCCGCCAGACGGGTTTTGATCAGCAGATCGCCCTGGCTTTCGAAACCGTTGCTTTTATCCAGGCCATTCTGCCCGAAGATCAGCGGCAGCCAGTCGCCGCTCCCCTCCTCGTTGAACCGGGCAACGTACAGCGTGCCGGACGTCAGCAGCTGCATATTGGCTTCACGGTTGGCAGGATCGTATTTTTTGTCCGAGACGAATTTATAGATGTACTCAAACTTCTGGTCGTCCCCCATATAGACCACCACGCGGTTATCGGCGGCGAGCGTGACGGCGGCACCTTCATGCTTGAAGCGGCCCAGAGCGGTGTGCTTGCGCGGCGTGGAGGTGGGATCGTAGGGATCAATCTCCACCACCCAGCCGAAACGGTTGGGTTCGTTAGGGGTTTTATCGACGCTGAAGCGCTCATCCACCTCGTTCCAGCGGTAGGATTCATCGCTGTCGCTGATGCCGTAGCGTTTTTCCAGCGGATTAAGATCGGCTTTTTTGACAAAAATATCCGACCAGTTCTCCTCGCAGGTGAGATAGGTGCCCCACGGCGTATGGCCGTTGGCGCAGTTTTGCATGGTGCCCAGCACGCGTTCCCCCTGCGGGTCAGCGGCGGTTTTCATTAAGTCCTGATGCCGCGCCGGGCCGGTAAGCTGCATCGGCGTATTGACGGTAATGCGGCGGGCATACGAAGACGGGCGAACCACCTGCCAGTCGCTGCCCGATTTTTTCACTTCCACCACCGACACGCCCATCGCGTTCTGCCCCTTGCGGGCCTTGTCGAGATTCCAGTTGGCCGTGCCGTCGGTAAACAGCATCCCGTTATCGATGTACTCATGATTCATTGCCAGCAGGCCATGTTCCGGGTTTTGTTTCCCTTGCGGCAGGCTAAACCACGCCATCCCGTCGTGGTGCATGCCCGCCTGCACGGCCTGTTCGTCGGTGGTGTTGCTGGCATCCTGTTTAAACGCCGGCATGTTGTTCTTGATCCCCGTCGGGTCACCCCAGCGATAAAACGGACGGGCGACATAGCCTTCCGGCACCCTGACCGTATCTTCCGTGGATACGTCGATGCTGGTAAAGCCCAGGGAAACCGCTTTTGCCAGTGCAGAAGGCTTTGATACTGCGGCAATGGCGCTTTCAGGTTTGATCAGAAAAGGGAATGAAGCGGCAGCACCCGCCACGGCGCCCATCTGTAAAAAACGGCGGCGGGAGAGGAATACCTCCGCAACCTCGGAGAATACCGGGTTAGCGCTGCGGTTAGTGATATCGTCGCGATGTTCTTTTTTAAATACGGATTTGAGGGGTCTGCCCATAGCGGCTTCCTGTCATTGGCCAAGAGGTAAAGGTCTGGAGGCCAGTGTAAGAAGCTTTTATTACAATTTTTTATAACAAGGTACGGAAGGATGGGGGCATCCCTGCCCCGGATAACGAGGTGGAACGCTTAGAACTCGTAGCCAACCGAGACCTTAAAGGTACGCGGTTGGCCCTGCGTGATGTAGGTGCCGGAATCGTCAACGCTGGACCAGTAGTTTTCGTTAGTCACGTTGTCGATGCCCGCGCGCACCGTCATCTGGTTTTCATTGTGGTTCACCGCGAAGCGATAGCGCATGCCCAGATCCAGCGTGGTATAGCTGTCGAGCTTTTTGCTGTTCGCGAGGTCGGCGTACTGCGTGCCGGAGTGGTTGACGCGGGCGGTAGCCGTCAGGCCCTCAATCGGTTTGATGTCGTACTCTGCGCCCAGCACGGCGTAGAAGTTCGGAACACCAATGGCATCGTTACCCTGATTCACGCCGTTTTTGGTTTTGGTCAGCTCGGCCTGCAGCCAGGTGGCGCTGGCGTTCAGGCGCATCCCGAGCATTGGCTCGCCGAAGACGTTCAGCTCTACGCCACGGTTACGCTGCTCAGCATCCAGGCCGTAGTGACCGCTGTCGTCAAGGATCGCCGACGGCATTTTGATCTCAAACAGCGCCAGGGAGCCGCCCACACGACCAAAGTCCGCCTTCACGCCCACTTCATTCTGCTTAGAGTGAACGATACCGGTGCTCTGGCCGTAGTTGGTGGCCGTGTTGGGCGCGGTTTTACCCGGCTGCAGCGCTTCGGTGTGGTTAGCGTAGAGCGAAATTTCCTCCCACGGTTTATAAACCACACCGTAGGTTGGCATCCAGCGGCTGCCGTCAAAACCGTCCGCGTCGTTTTCCGCACCGGTAATTTTGTTGTACCCGCGAATGACCACTTTCTGATGACGTGCACCAGCGGTAAACAGCAGCTTGTCATCCAGCACGCCCAGGGTATCGCTCAGCAGCCAGCCCTGAGTGCGGGTGCGCCCGCTGGTCAGCGGATCGCTGTATTTGCCGCCAGAGCCGTTGAAATTGGAGCTGTCCGGCATCGCGACGCCGGTGTTGTGGTAAATGTTGGTGGTTGGGTTATCCGCCGTCGCCGACATTTTCCAGGCGATTTTTTCGTTTTTGGTCATCGCGGAATACCCCAAGTTGACCTTGTGCGAGACAAAGCCGGTAGTGAAGTGACCGCGTATCCCCGCCATACCGCTGACGGAATCGCTGATACGGTTGGTATCTAGACGGCTGACCGTGGCCTTACCGCTCTTGTCCACCAGCTTCGGCGCGCTGTAGATCCCCTCTTCGTGCGCGTGCTGCGCGCCGAGACCGGTATAGGCCGTCCAGTTGTCAGTGATGTCGTACTCGCTGCGCCACATCCCGAACTCGTTTTCAATGTCACTGTAGGCCCATTTCTGCGAGAAGTTACGATCGTTTTTCGGCGGCTCTGGCACAAAGTCCACGGCGGAAATGTTGACGCTGGTCGGGCTGCCGTGGAAGGTTTTCTTCTGATAGCCCAGATCCAGCGAAGTGCGGAAATTGTCGCCTTTGTAATCCAGACCGGTGGAGAGCAGCGTGGTGCGGCGACGGTCGTTCGGCACGCCGGTTTCCCCTTCCCGGTGAACCAGGTTCACGCGCGCGCCGAACTGATCGTTGTCGCCAAAGCGTCGGCCAGCATCGAGCGTGGTGCCAATCTGTGAGTCGGAGGTGTAGTCCACGCCCACTTTCGCCTGCGGGACGTCGCCCGCATGTTTTGGCTCAAGGTTGATCATCCCGCCCACGCCGGAGCTTGCCGCGCCGTTCATCAGCGAGTTTGCCCCTTTGAAAATTTCAATGCGATCGACCATCTGGGCCTCCACCACCTGACGCGGCAGCACGCCGGACAGGCCGCCAAAGGTCATGTCATCGCCGTCAAACTTCAGGCCGCGAATACGGAAGGTTTCGGCGCTGTTACCGTAACCCTGCACGAACTGCACGCCTGCATCGTTGGCAACCACATCAGCAATGGTTTTCGCCTGCTGATCTTCCACCAGCTTCGAGGTGTAGCTGATGATATTAAACGGCACGTCCATGGCATTCTGCTGGCCGAGCATCCCCAGACGGCCGCCGTTTGCCACCTGTCCATCCAGGAAGGCGGGTACCAGCTGGTCGCCGCCGGGAGTGAAATCAGGCCCGGTGGCAGACTGGACGACCATGGTGTCTTCTGGCTTTGCCTCTGCCGCCAGGGCAGCGTGGGTCACTGCGCCAACGGCGAGCGCCAGCAGTGTTTTATGCATTCTGGTGTTGTTCATAATGGACTCATTAAATGTGCGCGCAAAAATGGCCCGTTGTCGGGCCTTAGAAAAGTTTATGTGTAATGCAAATGAGAACTATACGCATTATATCTGCGTTAGCAAGTGTAACCGCGCGTTTCGGCCTGAGGACAGGGGGTTAAATGAAGCCGGGGAAGAGAGAGGTGTTACAGAGGAAAAGCGTGACGCACAGCCACCCCGGATCCGGGATGGCTGCAGGACATTATTTTTTCTTGTAAATATCGGCCGTGCCGTGAATTTTGTTGTTGGTATTACCTGACGTGAGCACCAGTACGTCGGCACCTTCTTTATCTGCTTTTTCAATCAATTCTTTCTTTGCATCATCAATAGAGACTTCATTTGAAGTGCTTACCGTACCGATTTTTTCATACTGCGATTCGACTTTCTCGAATTCATTTTTCGTCAGCAGTTCAGCCGCAAAGGTATTGGTGGTAAACAGAAACGCCGTTCCCAGCAAAATAGCAGTCGTCTTTTTCATAACCTTTTTTCCTTGAGATTAATCAGCAACTACGAAAAACCTCACACATGATGGTGAGGTTTTATGAGCATGGTAGAGAATCTCAGGAAATGCCACACGTTAAGGAAAATTCTTTTATAACAACCCGTTGGATTAAATTACTAACGAACATTAAGAATATTCAAAAACGCGCGCCGTACCAGCAATATCAATACGCACCGCCGCCCCCGGGTACCATCCAGGCTGGCTGACGGTTTTCAGGGTAATCGGCTCCGTTTGTCCGGCTAACGCCAGCGTCAGCGTGGAGAGCTGGCCGGTGAAATCCACATCAACAATCGACACCGGGCTTTCATGCGCCGCGCATGCCGTCACGTGCAGTTGCTCTGGGCGCAACATCACTCTGCCCTGTCCCGTCGCCTGGGCGTTATCCGTGGGCACCTCGCCCAGCGCGCAGAGCGCATAGCCGCTGGCGAGCTGAGCAGGCAGGATCACCGCATCCCCCAGGAACAGCGCCGTCTCTTCATCCACGGGCTGGCTATAGACCTGATAAGGGGTACCGACCTGAGTGAAACGTCCGGATCGCATGACCGCCACCTGCGTGGCAAAGGACAACGCTTCGTTTTGATCGTGAGTCACCAGGATCGAGGCCACGCCCGCTTCCGCCAGCAGGTCAGCCGTGGCCTTACGCGTCATGGCGCGCAGGCCGGTATCCAGCGCCGAGAAGGGTTCATCCAGCAGCATCAGGGAAGGACGCTGCGCCAGCGCGCGGGCAAGCGCCACGCGCTGCTGCTGGCCGCCGGAAATCTCATGCGGCCAGTGCGTGGCGAGTTGTCTGTCAAGCGAGACCATCTCCATCAGTGCTTCCACGCGCTGGCGCTTCTCGTGGCGGGTATCGTCTAATCCCCAGGCAATGTTGTCTGCCACATTAAGATGCGGGAAGAGCGCCCCCTCCTGAGGAACAAAGCCAATTTTACGCAGATGCGCGGGAATAAAGTTGTTCTGATCGAACAGGGTTCGGCCCTGCATCACGATCCGTCCGCTATCCGGCGTTTCGAACCCGGCAAGGATACGCAGCAGCGTGGTTTTACCCGACCCTGAAGGCCCGACAATCGCCGTCCGGCTTCCCGGCGCGACGCTCAGATTTAAGCTGTCGAGCACCTGCGCATCGGAAAACGATTTAGAAATGGACGTTAATTCAAGCATCTCATAGCCCTGCAATTTTTTTGGACTGCATATAAAGAATGGCGGTCAGCGGAAGTGAAATCAAAATCATCAGCATGGCGTAAGGCGCAGCGGCAACATAATCGATCTCGCTGGTCAGCGCCCAGAAACCGGTGGACAGCGTGCGCGTTCCCAGCGGGGAGAGCAGCAGCGTCGCCGTCAGTTCGTTACTGACGCCAAGGAAGACCAGCGCCGCCCCTGCCGCCGCACCGGGCGCGGCCAATCGCATGGTGACGCTCCACAATGCCTTCGCGGGCGTGCTGCCCAGACTGCGCGCCACGTTTTCGAGCTCCACCGGCGCCTGGGCAATCCCGGCCCGCAGGTTAATGAGCGCACGGGGCATAAACATCAGCAGATAAGCCAGGAACAGCGTAATTTCGGTCTGATAAATCGGACGTGCATAGTGAATGGTGACCGTGACCAGCGCGAGGGCGGTGACGATCCCCGGCAGAGAGCTGGTGATGTAAATGCACCCTTCCAGCATCCGGAAGATGCGGTGCGGATAACGGATACCGAGCCAGGCGATGGGAATGACACAGGCGGTGGTCAGCAGCGCGCCGCCCACGCCGAGCATCAGCGTCTGGCGCAGCGAGTGCCAGAGATCGGCGCTCATCCAGTTCTGTACGCCGCCAAGCCATATCCAGCGACACAGCACAGTGAGCGGTACGCCCAGCGCCAGCACAATCAGCACGAGGAAAAACAGCTGGCCCAACACCGCTGCAACAGGCTTTAGCGGCCAGCGCGTCTGTTCACGTGCCGCCCCAGCGCCGATGCGCGCATAACGGGCTTTCCTGCGGGTGACCCCTTCCAGCAGCAAGATGGCCAGACAGCATAGCGCCAGCACACCCGCCAGCATATTTGCCGCCGGGCCACTGAATGTCGACTGGAACTGGTCGTAAATGGCGGTGGTGAAGGTATCAAAGCGGATCATCACGTACAGGCCATATTCCGCCAGCAGATGTAGGGCCACCAGCAGCGCGCCGCCGCAAATCGCGAGCTTAAGCTGCGGTAACACCACGCGAAAAAAGACCCGCCACGGCGGCGTGCCGAGCGAAGCGGCAACATCTTCAAGCGTTGGATCCAGACGACGCAGCACCGCCGCCACGGGCATATAGATAAACGGGTAGTAGGCTAACACGGAGAGAAACACGCCCGCAGAAAGCCCGTGCATGGAAGGCACCACACTCACCCAGGCGTAGCTTTGCACGAACGCGGGGATGGCCAACGGGGCCACCGCCAGCGCAGACCAGATCCCCCGCCCGGCCAGCTGAGTACGTTCCGTCAGCCAGGCTATCGCCACGCCGGTGACGATACAGAGTGGCACCGCTAAGGCCGTCAGCCACAGCGTGTTGCTGAGCAGTTCAGCAACACGCGGGCGAAACACCAACGCCTTAATAGTTTCCCAGCCCGTCTCAATGCCTATGGCAATGATAAAGCCCAAAGGCAGAAGCGCCATTAATGAAAATAGGACAGCTAACGCAACCATCGGCAGCGCAGGACGCCTGCGGGCAGGCTCCCGCACTCTGTTTTTGCCGATGTCGAGACTCAGACCAGACATAGGACGTTCACTTTACTCTCAGGATCACAGCAGGCCAGCTTGCGTCATCAACTCGATGACTTTTTTACTGTTAAGCGTGGAAGGTTCCACTTTCGGTGCATCCAGCTCGTTCAGCGGCACCAGTTTCGGGTTAGAGGCCGCATTCACGCCCACCGCATATTCAAAGGCGTTATTGGTGCGCAGGCTATCCTGCCCTTCTTTGCCGGTGATGTATTTAATGAAGGCCTCAGCCTGCGCTTTGTGTTTGCTGGACGCCAGCACGCCGCCGCCGGAGAGGCTAACAAAGGCGCCCGGATCCTGGTGTTTGAAGTAGTAGAGCTTAGTGTTTTTGCTGTTTTCACCCGTTTTGGACTGATCGACAAAACGGTAGTAGTGATAAATCACCCCGCCATCAATCTGACCGGCGTTAACGGCTTTCATCACGGTGCTGTTGCCTTTATAGGCAACGAAATTGGCTTTCATCGCTTTGAGCCACTCAAGGGTGGCCTGCTCGCCTTTCAGAGCCAGCATTGCGCTGACGATCGCCTGGAAATCGGCTCCTGACGGAGAGGCAGCCCAGCGGCCTTTCCACTCGGGTTTAGCCAGATCCATCAGCGATTTTGGCAGCTGCTGCTCGCTCAGTTTTTCCGGGTTATAGACAAACACCGTGCTGCGAGCGGCGATCCCGATCCAGCGGCCGTGTGCCGGACGATACTCCGCCGGTACCTGCTTTAATGTCTCTGCATCTAATGGCGCAAACAGTTTGGCGTTATCAACCAGCACCATTGACGGCGAGTTTTCAGTTAAAAATACATCCGCAGGCGATGCGCTGCCTTCCTGCACCAGCTGGTTGCCCAGCTCGCTGTCATCGCCATTACGCAGCGTGACCTTAATACCCGTTTCTTTGGTAAAACCGTCTACCCACGACTTCACCAGATTTTCATGCTGCGCGTTATAAACAACGATACCTTCGTTGTTATCAGCAGCAATCGATTGAGTTGAAAGGAAAAGTGATGAAGACAACAGGGCAAGCGAGAAGCATGACAGCAGGCGAGAATTCATGAACATATCCTTAATAGACCAACGTGATAAACAACAAAGGGCTGTGTGGGACAGGATTAAAGCATACAACAACGCTAATGATAATTACTATCAATCGAGTTTAGACGTAAAAGTGTAAAATTCGTTTTTAGCAGATTTTAGAATGATAAAAACCCAAATTTTAATGCGAGATAATTTTTAGATTAAGAAAACCTTAAGCCTGCCAACAATGAAATTCATTAGCCTTCTATTTATTCTGACGCGAAGGTAAATGTGTTATTCATGCCCGCGGCATATATAAAAAAAGCCCCGATGCTTCGGGGCTTTTTATGCTTATCCGGAGGCAGCCAAATTTATAAGGCCACTATTTTAAAAAGCATCACACAGACGCGTGAGGGGCGTACATCGGATAGGTGAAGAACAATAAATGCACGCAGTTCAGCCCAAAATGGAAGAACGTTGCAACCCAGAGCCTGCCGCTCCACATCCACGCCAGGCCGTAAATAATACCGGAGAGGCTGGCAAAAATAATCAGCAGTAAACCGCCGCTATAATGCATTAGCCCAAAAATGAGTGAGGCAATCAACAGTGCTACAACAGGATGCACAACCCGGGACAAGCGCTGCTGCAGATAGCCTCTGAACAAGGCTTCCTCGGCCAAAGAGACGAAGAAAATATTCGCAAGGGCAAATTGAGCAAACCATTCTGGCGCATGCGGCTCAATTCTCAGCCCACCCAACGCAACAGCCAGAAGTAACAGCGCGGGTATCGCCAATACCAATATTCCCCAGCCGACCTTGCCAGCTTTATAAAGGGGTTTTGCTACGAATAACGTTGGCATGCACGTAATTAAAAAGAACGGCACCACTGCCTTGTCCATATTAAAGTACATACTGAACGGTATGCTTTGCGGACCAACAACGACAGCGTCCAGTACCTTCGGGTTATGGAAGCCAGGGATTACATGCAAAACCAGGGCAACGGCGATGACTACGCACAGGCCTTCGACCAGATAAGTATATTTATTATTTTTATTACGTAGCCATTCAACAACAGACCAGCCAATAACGATTAATGCAATCACCAGCAGCGCCGGGGCATCAAGAATGCTCTGTTTCCAGCCGAGAAATGCCGTTAACCCCAGCATCAGGTAAGCCAGGCTTTTATTCAGGGAAAGTGCGGCAAGCGAAGTTGCGAGTAGATACCACATAAATGTCCTTCATGATTGGCATGTACAACAGTGAAATGAATGTCGTGCCGGAGGCATCCCACGGGGAAGCCATAAATAGGGTGCCGACTACCGGAATCGAACGGATGACCTACGGATTACACGTCAGTTGCTCTACCTACTGAGCTAAGTCGGCGTTGGTCCGCCACCGGAGCCTCGAACCCCGTACTACAACATCCTGGTTGTCGCTCTTCCCGATGAGCTAGTGGCGGTATGGTGGCCCTGACTGGAACTACGCCAATGTCCGGTCGATGGCGGAACAAACGTTCTGACCGACAGGCTACAGAGCCGGGTTCAGAATGATACACATCTGGAATTAACCACGCAAATCAGACGGTTAAAAGCTGGCACAGAGTGAAGGTTCGGTAGCGGTTGGTCGGTCTGGGGAAGAGTGGGCTGGATTAAGGCTGAGACTAAATGGCACGCCCTGTAGGATTCGAACCTACGACCTACGGCTTAGAAGTTCCTGGAACTACCTGAGCTAACAACAACTTACCCCATCACTACGGCGCTCACACGTCCCATCTTGTTAAAACATGCAAAGCCTTGCAAACCGGTGCAAAGCTTTGTGTGTCCCATTTCTGTCTCACATCACCGGGCAATCATCAAACTCACCTGACCGCGCATCGTTGATGATGTACGTGATGACTCCGAATATCGGTTTATCGTCATCTGATATCTCACCAACCTTGCGAAGTCTCTCGCGCTTGCCGTTCTCAAGATTCTCCAGATGTGGCTCTGGGTTGGTGCGATATCGCTTAACATGAAACTCTCCGTCTACGGCACACACAAGCAATGAGCCATCGCATGGGCTTAGTGAAGCGTCGACAACCAGCATTGCGCCTTTGAGAATGCCCTCCCGGTAATGTGTCGCTCCAGATCTCATGAAGTATGTCGCGGCTGGCCTCAATACAATGCGCTCATCGAGCGATATGCGCTGTTCTGCAAAGTCTGCTGCAGGACTCGGGAATCCCATAACCACCTCCCATTTACTGTATACATATACAGTATTTCAGCTTTTGAAATTGATCAAGTGCTGATCAGATTGGTCTTAGGTGGTAAACTCCGCTTCATTTTAAAACGACCACACAACTCATATGCTTAAGTTATTCTCGAAGTACCTAACTGTAGGTGCGTTCAACACCGCTATCCACTGGCTTGTCTTTGCAGCGGGTGTCTATATGTTTTCGGTTAACCAAGCTGCCGCCAACTTTCTGGCATTCGCTGTCGCGGTAACGTTTTCTTTCTTCGCTAACGCAGCTTTCACCTTCAAGTCCAGGCCGAAAGCAAAGGGATACTTTCTCTTCGTGACATTCATGGGTTTGATGAGCGTTTTAGTAGGCAAGCTTTCTGATTACTATCAGATATCGCCAATTATCACACTTGTCGAGTTCTCGCTGTTAAGCCTAGTTTGCGGGTTCTTTTATTCAAAATATGTAGTTTTTAGGGAAACAAAATGAAGATTTCACTGGTAGTTCCTGTCTTCAATGAAGAGGATGCGATACCTATTTTTTATAAAACCGTCCGGGAATTTGAAGACCTTAAAAAATATGAGGTAGAGATAGTATTCATCAATGATGGGAGTAAGGACGCTACAGAGTCGATTATAAAAGCGCTTGCAGTTGCAGATCCGCTTGTAGTTCCACTGTCCTTTACGCGCAACTTTGGTAAAGAGCCAGCACTTTTCGCTGGTCTTGACCATGCAATGGGTGACGCTATTATCCCAATAGACGTAGATCTTCAGGACCCTATCGAGGTAATACCGCATCTGGTTGATAAATGGCAGGCCGGGGCAGATATGGTGCTGGCTAAGCGAACAGATCGCTCTACAGATGGCCGGCTGAAACGCAAAACTGCTGAGTGGTTCTATAAGCTCCATAACAAAATCAGCAATCCGCAGATCGAAGAAAACGTAGGTGACTTCCGCCTGATGTCTCGCGAAGTAGTGGAGAACATCAAGCTCATGCCTGAGCGCAACCTTTTCATGAAGGGTGTATTAAGTTGGGTTGGCGGAAAAACTGATGTCGTTGAATATGCTCGCGCAGAACGCGTGGCGGGCAATTCCAAATTCAACGGCTGGAAGCTTTGGAACCTTGCCCTTGAGGGAATAACAAGCTTCTCCACTTTCCCACTACGAATGTGGACGTACATCGGGTTAGCAGTTGCTGGAATGTCATTTTTTTACGGCGCATGGATGGTGATTGATACTATTGCATTTGGCAATCCAGTGCGCGGGTATCCATCTCTACTTGTTTCTGTTCTCTTCCTTGGCGGAGTTCAGCTAATCGGTATTGGTGTTCTTGGAGAATACATAGGGAGAATTTATATTGAGTCCAAGGGAAGACCTCGCTACATACTGAAGAGAATGGAAAAGTGAAAATCATGTCTGATTTTATTAACCGAAACATTAATTATATATGGCTTGGTTTATGTGCGCTCTCTGCACTAATTGTTTTACTTGCTTTTTTGGCCTGGAATACCAGCACACTTAGCAATCCAAGACAGATAGTTATGGATTTAAATAATGTCCATGTTGATGAGTGCTCTTTTGATAAACACCGCATAAAGGTTGTAGGTTGGGCATTCACTGACGGAGAGCCATCATCAGTTAATCGCGTTTTCGCGTACAAGATTAATGGTGAGATTGTTGAGGTTATGTAGTCAGTGGTCATGAGGCCTGATGTAACACGTTACTTCAATAAAAACATGTCATATGACAGGTCAGGTTTCTCAGCATCAAAACGCATCTTCAATGAGAATGATTACAGTGGTGAGATTGAAGTGGTTTCAGAGGATTATAACGGAGTTGGTCATGCCAAAAGATTCAGTTGCAAATAAATGGATAGGAATATCGTTAATATCTATGGCGACACTCTATTTATTAACAATATCCATGAACGTATCGTTGCGTGACTATCACGACGATGCTTTTTACCTCTCCGCTTTTGAGAGCGGTGAATTTATAAGTTTTCTTTCTCACCAATACCAGACATGGAGTGGCAGGGTGTTGGTTGACGCTTTGATGATAAGCACGATAGGATACCGTACCTTTTGGTTATTTGGTATTCCTGCGTCTCTGCTCTTGTTGTCATATTCTTGCTGCAAGATGACATCATCCAGGGCAGGTTTAATACCAATGTCATTGTTCGTTATATTGTTTGCAAGCATGCCAGTTCAGGTAATAAATGACTCTGTATTCTGGGTTACAGGCTTTTATAACTATTTATTACCAACATCAGTGGCGTTCTATGTATTCTCAGTTTTTTTATCAGGGACCGATTCCAAAGCCAACCAAATAATATCCATAGTTCTGGCGTTTTATATTTCTTATATGGAGCAAGCCGCGCTTTGTTTTTTAGTCGCAATGTCTTTAACTTTCGCCTTCAAAAGAGACTACCTCACTAAATTTAGCGCACTACTTTTCGTGATTGTTTTAGTTAATTTTATCATTTGTATAAAATCTCCTGGGAGTGAGCAAAGGCTATACCTTGAAACATGGAACAGATTGCCACAGTTCAAATACTATAATGTTTTCATAAAGTTTTCATTGGGCCTTGATAAGATTAATGAACTTATCATGTATGTTGTTAATATACCGTTAATTACTTTCTGCATCCTGCTATCATATTACAGGCTCACTATTGGAAAGCTTAGTATCTCCGTTAAGTTTTCTATAGTTTTCTCCGTGGCATATGCCATATTGCAGTTAATTAGACTTCTTTCACCAGCCATGAACTCTCATTTCTTTTTTAATCTGGGAGATATCTCTGGAGAGACATTCTTTACGTTGTACAAGTATATGTCTTACGTATTACTGACAATGTTATTGGCATGCCTGGTTACTATTATGCTTGACTTGATTTACCATGACCATTCATTCTTTATTCCAATTGTAGCGTTGTTAGTTGGCGTTATATCTGTAACCGTTATGGGCTTCTCTCCAACAGTATTTATATCTGGATTCAGGGTAGATTTTATTTTTGAGGTGATTTGCTCTTTCATGAGTATTTTTGTAGTAAATAAAATACTGAAATAAAGTAAGCGCCATCTCGATTATCCCTGGATGGCGCATTTGTTGCTTACGGTGTTATGTATGTATAGTCCGCTTGCTCTCTCGCAGTCTGACCATAGGACTTAATATCGGCCTTATAGCACAATCCATATTGGCCTCTATTTAATCTAAATCCAGTAACATATGTCGTCATTGCTGATGAGGATGAATTGTTGATTTCAACATTAAGCATAGAGCCTGAGCTATTAGCATCTCTAGAACTGATTGTGATGGTAACCTCTTGCCATGATGCCCCGCTAGATATTGTTCTTGTGTCTATTTGTGACCTGCTACCGTCTGGGTTAAACACTGATGTAACAACTGTGTTGTTGACGTTTTGAGATGTGTTTATCAAAAACTGAATGGTTGCATATTCAGAGTTGATAAGTATTGCATCTGTAAATTGGAAGTAAATTGAACTTTGCGCCCCTGCTGCTGCTGATAAAGAGCCGATGAATCTCGAATCCCTCAAATTGGCCATTGCTGCACCTGAACCAGTACGCGTAAAGGTCGCAGAAGAGTTTGAACGAGCGAACCATCCAGGAGCAATAACTGTTGATGAGTTAGCTGGCACAGAAACTGTTGCGTTGTTAATATAGACAAGATCAGAGTTAATGGCAGGAATATTTAACCCATACTTATCAACTACGGCAACTCTATTGGTTGTCAGTGGAATAAGAGGGCTATTAGCAGCAGATATCCTTCCTGCTATTATCTTCTGAAATGCTATGTCATTAATTTTGACAATTGGCTGAATAAACCCAGATGTTGGCAGGTTCGTGATATTAACCCCGTCTATATCAATTTCATTTAATAGCACTGAATTATTTGCCATTCTAATGAAGGTGTTGGTGTTTATGGAGTGAAAGTTGCTGTAAACATTCCTGATAACTATTCCTGTGTAATTGTTAGATGGCGCTCCGCTATCGTCATCATCACCAATTTCAAATACAGTTTGAGTTCCATACATCATCTCATTGTAAAGTTTATCTACAATTGCATATGAGGATGGATATCCAAATTTCACAGCAATCTTGCTGTTCTCGCTTGCGTTATCAGTGATGGTTGCCGCGACTCCAGAGGTATATAGCATCACCCCGCCAATGCCAGCACCAAGCCATTTACACCTGTTTTGAGAAAATGTTAGTCGGCTGTTACCAGTGTATTTATCCGCCGTAACACCTTCATCATCAGTTGCTTTGCAAAAATTACCTCCCTTATCTAAGTAATCAGCAAATGTGTTTCCTCTGACGATTGGCCACCAGTTTTGCGCTCTGAAGTTCAAAGCATAGTAAGACGGCGAGCCGTTGTTTAAAATTCTGTTGTTTTCTACAGTTGCGGTATGCGATGTCCATGGCATAAATACTGCAATCTGTGGAGTGCCTCCCTCGAACGTTCCATTTTTAAGCTCATAGCTATCTTGTGACCAAAACGCAGCGCCCCCAGAAAGATCTGGACGTCCAAAAGAGAAAATAATCCCTGAAGATGGAGTTATTGGGTCACTGACGAACTTAAGGTCAACATGTGTAGGTGTTTCGAAAACATAGTTGCCAAGCTGGATGCCATCATTCTCAATTGGGCACCAGTGCTTGTTTCCTGTATACCCTAACTCTGGAATAGATGTTCTATTAGAAAGGCTAATAACATTGGTGAAGCGCGTATCTGTTCTTGTTAATGCCGCCTCAACCGTCTCTGATGGCCTGTTAACATTTGCCGACCCAGAACTCGAAAGTAGTAATGCTTTTAATACGGCATCACTCATTGGCAGCCAGGATGAGGAGCCTACCCCACCCGTTGATGATGGAGATGTCCCTGACTCCACTGTCTTAGGAAATGATCCATTCCAGTAGTACCAATATTTATCTGCTGCATAATAAAACAGGTCTTTAGCTGAGTTTGCAACGCCGCCTGCAGCAAAAGAGAGTCCGTTGAATTTTACAGATAGTGATTGTGAAACGGTTTGAGATCCATCTGCAACCAGTTCTGCACCTGTAGGTTCAGCAAGTTGATTAAGAACGTCTTGAGCTGAACTGACCTGCCCCCACGATTAGATACAACACTCAGTTAGTAACGTCGGAATCTTCATTCTCAGAATGACCCTTTCTCCAGCCCGCTGCAAATTCAGACGGTGTCTGA